>JBBQPO010000054.1:0-26226 GCA_038217285.1 Chthonomonadales bacterium | reverse complement strand
GGACGTTGGCCTGAATATATTCGGTCATGCGGGGCGGCGCGACGACGAACCCGGCCCGTGTCCTGCCCTCGTGCACGATCTCGGCCATGTCCAGCGGCTCACCGGTGAGGTAGGCGGAGACGCAGCCGGCTTCGTGCGCGATGCAGAGGACGGCGGTCAGGTCGTTGGCGCCCTCGTTGATGCCGACGTGACTGCAAAAGGCGCCCTTCGCGGTATAGGCGACTTCGGCGGCGATGCTGCCGAGACAGCGAATCCGTCCGGTCAGGGAGGTGAGATCCAGCGTCTTGATCGCGGTGCTGGTAAAGCCCAGTGTATCTTCGTGATGCAGATCGTCGCGGTCCCTGGCCTCCAGACGGACACCGTTGCAGTAAGACCCCTTGCCGATCTCTCCCCAGAACATCTCATCGGTGGTCGGAATATAGAACGCACCAGCAGCGGCCTTGCCCTCCGCGACCAGTCCGATCGAGACACCCCAGATCGGCAGGCCGAAGACGAGGTTGGTCGTGCCGTCTATCGGATCGACGGCCCAGAGCGGCCCCGCTTCACTCCCAAACCGTCCGTACTCCTCGCCCTGAAAGGCGAAGCCCGGATATTTCGTCTCCAGGCGCGCCTGGATGAACTTCTCCGTCTGGCGGTCGATGTGCGTGACATAGCTGTTATCCGACTTGAACTCCGGCTGGATGTCGGCCAGCATCTTCAGGGCGTTCCGCCCTGCTTCGTGTGCGATCTGCTTCACAAACTCGATATCTATCTCTATCAAGGCTTCTCCTTACTCTATTTCTGGCCCGCGACGGATTTGAAGTAGTCGCGGACGAGGCGGCGGTATTCGGCCGGATACCGGGCGGCTTCTTTGTCGGTCGCCCGTGTGGGCGGCTTCGGGGAAGCCGGATCCGGCTTCTCGGTGTTGTCCTTGCTGAACTGCGCGAGAGGCTGGGCGCGGGGACCGCCCTTGCTCTCTGGTTTCGGACGGCTTCCGGAGACAGCCTGCGGTGTGAGCGACATCGCGGTAGCCTCCTGCGCGTCGCCATTCTGCGAACCGCTGCGGCTCGGGTCGCCGGGGCGCGAACCGGGCTGCGGAGCCTGATAGCCGTTCGACGCACTCTGTCCCTGGCCTTCTCCATTGCCCTGGCCCTGGCCTTGACCCTGTCCGCGCCCTCTGCCGCGTCCCTGTCCTGGGCGCTTGCCCATCTGCGCCAGAGACTTGCCCATGCCTGGTTTCATGCCTAGGCCCAGACCGATCTTGTCACAGGCGCCGTTGCACTGGCCCTGACCCTGTTTCAGCTTCGCCAGCAGGCTTTCGAGGGCCTGCCGCGCCGCTTCGGCCTGATTCGCGCCCTCCTTCGCATCGTGCTGTTGGAGGGACTGCTGTGCGCTCTGCATCTTCTGCGGGATGCTCATCTCGCCGATTGCATCCGCAATCTGGTTGGCAGTCTGCGCCGCCTCGGGCGCGACTGACTGGGCGGCTGCGGCATGTTCGCGCAGATCCTGCTGGATCTGGTTCAGCTCGTCGTGGTTCTGCGCCTGCTGTTCGGCCAGCGATTTCAGACGGGACTGCGTGAACGGATCGTCGGGCTTGCCGCTCTTCTGCAACTGCTCTGCCTGCTGCGCCAGGTGCGTCTGCTCTTCGGTCAGCGCCTGGAGCCGGTCCAGGTCGTTGTAGAGCGGTTGGACCTTCTCCAGCGCCTGCAGCATCTTCTCGGTGGCCGGCGCCTGCGTACCGGCGGCCTGCTTCAGTTTTTGGGCCGCTGCCTGGGCCGCTTTCGACATCGAGGCGGGAGAGTTCGCCTTCTGCGCCGACTGCATCTGCTTCTGCGCCTGCTCGACGGCCTGCGCCATCTCCTCCATCTTCTGTTGCAGACCCTTTTCGACATCGTACTGCGGCTTCTGTCGGGCCAGATCGTGCATCTGCTGCGCCAGTTGTTTCGCCTGTTCCTGAAGCGCCTGCTGCTGGCGACGCAGGGCCTCCACCTGCTTCTGCACCGCGGCCTGTCCTTTTTTATCACTGGGGGCGAGGCGCTTTGCCTGCTCCGCCAGAGCCGCCATCTGACGCGCAAGCTCGGCTTGCTGGTCGCTCAACTGCTGTAGGGCGTCGGTCAACTGTCGATACTGCGCGATCATCTGACTGGGGCCGCGCTGCTGCTCCAGCACCTTCCGATAGTCCTCGGCCGAGACGACCCAGATCCAGTACCGATCCGAACTGGTGTTATGGACGCCCTGCGGATCGTTGTCGTAGGCGGTGGCATAGTACTCGATAACGTCGCCCGGTTTCGCGTGCATCGCCTTCAAGTCGAAGCGGCCCGCATGGACATACTGCCGGGGACGCGTGGGTAGGTCGATGGTCTCCGTCTGCTCGTGTCCTTTGTTGATAACTCGATGTATCTCCAGGCGCTGCAGGGCGATGTCGTCTTCCGCTTCGACTTTCAGCGGCACGGTCATGTCCGGCTTCGCGATGACGTTCTGCCCCGGCGTGACGATGGTGACCAGAGGCGTCTCATCGCGCACGAGGTTGATCTTGCCCTTCGCGGCATCGGGCGTCTGCAGGCTGCCTTCGGCCTGAACGCCCGTGAGATGGATCCGAAAGTCGCCATCGCGCTCGATACGAAAACTTCCGGTCGCGCGGGTAGGGTCTCCCGTCTGCGGCGCGAGAGGAAGATGCAGCGGTGGCATGCCCTGCCGATCAAGGTCGAGCCGGGCCTCGGTGAGCGGCCGGTCGCTCTCGACACTGACATCGACCTGCGTATTCGACAGGCCGGAGATTTCGCTCTCTGGGGTCAACTCAACCGTCTTGTCGGGCTGTTTGGCGTAGGTGGGCGGATGCATCGTCACAGTCAGTTTGTGCAGTTGCGGTGCGGTGTTGACGTGGATGAGATACCGCGGACTGCGGCCGGTATCGGCGGAGACATAGTAGGCGGTGTCCTGGGTAAGGCGGTCGAGTTGTGCGACGTAGGTTCCGTCTCCTGTGGCGGTCATCGTCGTCGGCTGGAGGGTCTTGCCGTTGCCGGTCATCAACTCCAGCCGATGCGGCAGCCATCCCCCCACCTTGACGCTCACGACCAGACTCTCCCCCGAACGCACGACGGCTCCGGCAGGCGAGACGTCGAAATCGGTCAGCGTAAAGGGGGGCGTATCGAGCCAGGGTGCGAAGAAGCGCGGCAGTTCAAACCGATAGGCGCGGGGTATGAGCAGAGCGGTCAGCAGCATAAACCCGCCGACCAGCACAAAGCCGAGGCGCTGACGCTGCATGGGAGCGCGGGCGACACCGGCCTGCGGAGAGAGATGCGCGGTCTCGCGCTCGGCGCGCGCCAACTCACGCCGAATAAGGTCGGCCTGCGTTCCGGTCAGTGTCGGCTGGGAGCCGAACTGAACGGCATGAATCAAGGCGTTGTCGAGGCCGGGATGTAGCGCCTCGATCTCCCGCGCGACCTGCTCCTCGCGCGGTCTGGCCCGCTGTTCCTGTCGCCAGGAGCGCCCCAACCCGAAGCCGATCCCGCCGACCCAGGCGATCATAAACAGCTCGCGCAACAACAGAGGCCAGGGCCAGACCATATCTAGCGCGAAAGCCAAGAGCAGAACGAAGCCGCCTCGCCACAGAACCGCGAACATCTGCGTGGTCAGACGCGCCCGCGTCTGCAGGCGTCTCGCCGCTTCCAATGTTTTTGCCGCCGTTGCTACCGCTCCGACCATATTCGCATCCCTCCGCCGACTTTCGCCATTCCATCCCTGGACATTCTCGATTAGCAGACGGTTCGCCAGGATCAGGAATATATCCTTTGCTCTTACCGAAACAGAATAGGTTTGAGAATTGGCGTCATTCGTTTTAGCTCTTCCGCATTGTGCCTCAGCAGTCTATGGCTCCATGTGACAGACGTATTCTCTCGGCAATCCCTGGCAAGGTTTTGACCGATGACTTCCCAGGTGCCAAGGCCCTCTGTCCGCAATTCCTCGGGTTCTTTAGACGCTCCGAGTACAAATACGCGCTCTGCAAGATTAGGTGGAATGACCTCTTTTACCTTTGCAAGTCGATTCTCGACCTCATCGAAATCAATGAGCAAGACCATGTATTGGTTCTGATTTGCCGACATCGCATCACGGTGTAGATTTGTAAAGTCGTCCAGAACGCGCCGCCATCCACCGGCCAGCCCCAAGACGTGGATATTTCTCGGATTCAGCAAAGGGTCCAGCAGGAACCCGTTTACAATTTGACGGTTTGCATCGTCCTCGCATAGAACGAGTACATGTGGCACATATTTGTTCACGCTTATGGCTCCACATCATCGCGGATCAAGGCATCTACAAGATCGCCTTGAACCTGTATATCACTCAGCATACGAACAATAGTGGGTTCTAGATGGCTGGGTCTTTTCATTATCAAGGTGTTCTCATCGGAGAACTTGCGGACTGCTTCAGGGTTATGTGAGGTGATTAACAGTTGTCCCCCGTTTTGAAATGCACGGCGAAGTGCCATCACGAAATGACCCACCTCTGAGAGCGCGAGGTAGTTATCGGGTTCATCCCAGAAACAGAATATCGGTCCATACGCTTCATTGGCGGCGAGAGTAACGGCACAAATAAAGAAACATTTTTCACCATCCGACAGATTGCGGAAAGGAAGACTGATAGAGGCTCGGTCTTGTTGGAACTGGGCCGTGAGGCTTCGGGAGTCGGTCCCGCTAGAGGGATTCTTTATATCCTTAAAGTCGAGCATGACTTCTCTCAGGTAGCTGTCGATTTTCGTATAGGCTCCTGGAGAGTACGCCAGGAGGCCCGTAAACCACTCTCCGAAATCTGTGACGTCGCGCTTAGGGGTCAGTGTTTCGCCCTTGGAATCTCCCGTTATCAGGCTAGGAATTGGCGCAAGAATCAGCATCCGGGCGAGCCATGTCTTGAAGATATAGAGTGGATCTGTCTTAGACTGCTCTTGAATCACGGGGAGTGCCACGAGATGCCAATCAACCTGGAAATTTGCTGCCTTCGCTTTGTTCATCCCAGCGAGTTGTACTTGAGCTCCCTCACGTGAATAGACGGTTTTACCGCCCACTGTAAACTTTTCTTCGAAAACCCTCATCTCTTTGAATCCGTCAGGCCGCTCGAAAGCAAGGACATATCCATAGACCTTACCTCCAATTACGACCTCGATTTCAAAGCGGATTGGAGTGTCTGATCGTTCCTGTGCGAAGTCTGACAACCGTACAAGTTGGCCTACCCGATTGGTTCCGTTGGCGATACTCTGGAACACTTCCAAGACAACGCCTACCGTGGATTTGCCCGATCCGTTCCTTCCGAACAGAAGTGTGGACGGGCGTTCGGAGATAGGGAGTTCGAAGTTCTCCAAACATCGGAAATTATTTACATAGAGACGTTTGATCATAGTGTCATGATACCCGAACACAGGTCAGGAATGGGAACGTGCCGCGCGGCCTAACGTTGAGTAAGCACCGTTTGAGCGGCGTTGTAGCCGGGGGCGCCGCAGACGCAGCCGCCGGGATGCGCGCCGGAGCCGCAGAGGTAGAGGCCGGGGAGGGGAGTCGTCGCGCCGAAGAAGCCTGCAGCGGGGCGCTGGCTCCAGAGGTTGGGTGGGAGCAGGTCGCCGTGGAAAATATGGCATCCCGTCAGACCGAATCGCGCTTCCAGATCGCGCGGCGTCAGCACCTGACGGTGCAGGATCGAGGCGGGAACGTTGGGCGCGTACTGCGCCACCAGCGCGATGACGCGGTCGGCGAAGCGTTCGCGTTCCGTATCAAGATCCAGACCGGGAGCGAGGTTGTAGGGGAAGTACTGGACGAAGAGCGACAGGATATGCTTGCCGGGTGGGGTGAGGCTCGAATCGGTTGCTGTCTGCACGTACATCTCGATCATCGGTTCGGTGGAAGGGTAGCCGTTGCGGGCCTCTTCCCAGGCTCTCTCCAGATAGGCCATATCGGGGCCGAGATGGATGGTTCGCCGCCGACGATCTGTCGGCGCTCCAGAACCAGCACACGCTGGTTGGCGCGTGCCAGGTAGGCGGCGGCGATAAGGCCGTTATGTCCTGCACCGATGACAACGGCATCAAACTCGTTCACGGATTTGTTTTCTGCGTTTTAGAACCAGCAGGCCGAGCAGCAGCAGGGCGAAAGGTGGCGAGTGCCACCTCGCGCACTTTGGGATCACTCCAGAAGGCGGTGGCCGGCAGAATCTTCATGGAATCAGGTGCGCAGAGACGCAGCAGGGACGTCGGCTTATCGTCCTTGATGAGCGTGGTGATCAGCAGACCGGTAAGCGCCACATTGTAGCCGGGTTCGAACGCTGGCAGTGGAAAGGTCGTGGCCTCGACCCCAAATGTCTTGCGGCCGACGGTGGGAACCAGGATGCGTATTCCTTCGCTCTCCACGACAAACCCGTCCGCTCCTTTCTCGACGACGCGCCCTGTCAGGTCGAAGAGAGTGCCCGTGGGAGGGAGAGACGCCGACTGGCGGGCCTTCTGATACGAGACAGCGGCGGGCAGATCGGCGGACGGCGCGATGTCGGTGAGGCAGACCACGGCATGATCGATCGTCGGCTCGTTCTCGACGGTGTGCAGCGTTCCATTCACGGCCACGATGTCGCCCGGCTGGAAAGGAGTCAGCGGTGGGGAGGCGAGGCGCACACGCACGGAGAGGCTATGTCCGTCCTGCACGTAGAGATTGCCGGGGAAGGTGTCTGTTCCCAGAACGACCAGCAGGTTCTGCAAGCGAACAGGGGTTCCATTGAGAGCAGCGGCAGGCGTCGCGCCAACCAACGCGTTCAGAGAGGCCGTCAACGGAAGGGACGGTCGGCCCATCGTAAAGAGTTGCGTCGTGACCTCGCCTGCTTTGATGGTCGCCTTGATCTGCTGTTTTTCGTAGCCCCGCGCGGAGACTTGCAGCGTATACTCTCCGGGCCGAAGATCGATGAACGCGAAGAAGCCGGTGCCGTCGGCCAGATGCGTGATCTTTTTGCCATGCCCGCGCACGGTGACGGCGGCGCCGTCCACTGGGGTGAGGTCGGGCGTGAGAAGGAAGCCTTTGACGATCCCCGTCTGCGGCTTCTCCTTCCACGGCATGGGCGGCAGAGGCGCATCGGTGGGAAAGGGCGCTGACGACGTCGGCTGCGAAAGCGCCGCGTAAAAGTCGGGCTGGTAGTCCAGCTCCTTGCGCTTGCCTTTCGTATCCTTCTCTTCGCTCGCGTTTGTGCCCGCGTAGGAGTAGAGCATGACGCCATAGGGGAGCTTGCCCTTCGCGCTCTTTGAACGGCAGATCTCGATCATCTCAAGGTTCTGGGGAATCGTGTTGAACCAGTTCCCGACCGCGACCGTTGCCGCGCGATGATACTGGTGATTCTTGATATATTCGCTCCAGTGGCGCTGCCAGTCCAGGTGGTTGTCGGCCTGGAAATAGGTCATAGGGCAGGCGAGGTCGATCATTCCTTCCTGGAGCCAGCCGCGCCAGTCCTGCATAGTGCGGTGCATCGCGGCGGTATTGGTATACCAGGCCTGCTCCGTGCGCGGGCCGTCCCCCCAGGTGATCACGGCGGCCGAGACGACGACCTTGGGGTTGACTTTGGCGGCATGGACATAGACCTTCCGCACGATGTTGGTCACCTGGTCGCGCCGCCACTGCTTCCAGATCTCGTCCGTCGGATCGGGCAGTTCCGAACCCTCGATCCGTTTGATGCCACTTTGATCGCCCCGCTGCTGCTGAAAGCGCGCCACACTCACAGGGTTATAACCCCACTCCTTGCCGCCGTAGCGCACGAAATCGAAGTGAATGCCATCGACATCGTAGTGCCGGGCTACATCGAGATAGATGCGAAAGGTCCAGTCGGCCGCGCCGGGCTGGCCGGGATCGATCTTCGTGGCTTCTCCGTCGAAGTCCTTACCGTCAGGATTCATCGAGAGCCAGTCCGGATGCAGCGCGACGATGTTGAACGGATTCGCCGCATTCCCGCCGACCGCGCAGGTGTTGATCCAGGCGTGTACGGCGATGCGCGGCGTCATGGCATGGGCATGGGCGATGAGATACGCCAGGGCGTCGAAGTGCGTCTGATCGTCTTTGGCCCAGGGCTCGTAGTGCGAGGCATAGTAAGCGTCGCCGCCCTTCCGAACCTGCGCGAAGATCGCGTTGCAGTGGGCGTCGTGCAGGCGTTTAAGGAGATCCTCCACCTGTTGCGGGGTCTTGAAGGCGACGTTGAAGCCGTCCGCCCAGAAGGCACGCAACTCCGGTCGAACGTCTGCGCCGCCGCGCCCGGCGCCGAGCCAGAGGCAGAAGCAGAGAGAGAGCAGGCGAAAAATGCGTGTTTTCATAGGGAGGGACTATTTGCCTTTGGTGACGCGCAAGGAGGTAATGCGGTCGCCCAGTTGGATCTTGTCCATAACGTCCAGGCCGGTGATAACCTTGCCGAAGACACAGTAGACAACGTCCAGGTGATGATTGGCTTTGAGGTTGAAAAAGAACTGACTGTCGCCGCTGTCGATGCCTTGCGAGCGGGCCAGCCCGACGGTGCCGCGCTCATGCGAAAGTTTCGGCTCCAGCAGCACGGTCTTCCCGGAGCCACCGTTGCCCAGCCCGAACTTCTCGGAAACCTGGAGATCCGAAAGACCGTGCAGCTTGGCGCCATCGACACGTCTTGATTTCGGATCGCCGGTCTGGGCCATAAATTCCGAGATGACTCGATGGAAGAGCAGGCCATCGTAAAATTTCTTGTTGACCAGATTGAGGATATGCGCCACTGTCTTTGGAGCCGCATTCGGATAGAGTTCGATGACGATGGTGCCGCGCTTCGCGATGACCATCGTGAGGTTAGGGCTCGTTTTCACGGTGCTTGGTCCGTGGAGATGGGACTGCGCCGGAGTGGGGCGGGCGGCCAGCAAGAGACATGCCGACAGGAGAAACGTGATTCGCCAGGAAATCGGTACGTTCGGCCAGGCGAAGGGCAGAGAAACACGCATGAAAGACTCCTTTTCCATTTCAGGGAGGCGCCGGTGGAGGCAGACGCCACAAAGCCGGACAGGCGTCTGTCCGGCAGGGAAGGCGGCCAATCCTTACTTCTGACCGGCTTCGTAGACTTGTATATGCTTGATGACATCGCCGACCGCGATTTTGCTCACGATATCGGTGCCTTTGACGACACGCCCGAACACACAGTAGTCGAAATCGAATCCGGGATTGTCTCCCGTGTTTATGTAGATCTGACTGTCTCCGCTGTTGGGATCCTGCGTTCGCGCCAACCCCACCGTATACTTAAGATTTGGCAGTTTTGCCGAGACTTCCAGTGGAACCGTCGTCCCGGACCCATGGGAACCGATGCCCTTCGCCTCGAAATCCTGCGGATCAGAATCTTTCGAAGTCGGATCGCCCATCTGAACGACCTGCTCCTTTGTATCCACGCGATGCACCTTGATCTTGTCCCAGAAGTTCTTGCCAGCGAGTTCTGCGATATGCGCCACGGTTTTGGGAGCCGCTTTCGGGTAGAACTCCATCTCGATCGTTCCGCGACCTTCGATTTCCAGGCTCGCGCGCAGCTTGCCTGCCTGGACTTTGTCGAACGGGGCTTCCGAGTCCGCTCCGGCTTTCGCAGTCGGTTTTGCGTCAGGATTGGCATTGTCGGTGTTGGTGGCCTCTTTGGCTGGTACTTCGCTCGGCAAGGGGTCGGGATGGTTCGTTCGAAGTGAAACAAAGGCCGCCAATACGACACCTGCTACGATAAGGCCAAATATGGCGAGAGCTGGACGCATCGATTCGATTCTCCTTCATTCTGCTGTCTTGCCTAGAGAGGGCAACTCGTGTTCAGTAGCATACGCGACCAGAGCGACACGACAGTTCCGCCGCTAGTCCATCTCGAACATTGTCAAGATCAATCGCGTGTCCTGCGCCTGCAGAACGAAACGTATCTTCACGCGGTATGGCATCGCCGCCAGATCCCGATAGGAATACCACGCCGTCACCGCAAAGAGGTTGCGATCCAACATTTCAGGCGGGTCGAACTCCATCTTTATCGTGTGGTGAGCGGAAACTACAGTCGCCAGTCGCTGCAGAAAGGCGTTACCGTCGATCAAGTGAGATGTCTCGCCCGCCAAGCTCACTATTACGCGCTCCTGACGCAGGACGTGTGAAGCGAGCAGAGACATCTGCTCTTCCTGAAACGCGCGCTGTATATCGTCCAGAGCAGGCTGAATGTCCACCGGACGGCGCTGTTTCGTCTTCTCTCCAATACGGTAACGGCGACCTGTATCATCACGCATTAAAGTACCGTTTGTGTCGTAGTTAGACCAGCCCAGAATGACGGGGGGAACGGAGCCGGGGAGGTAGACGACCGAATCCGGTGTGCCGCTATAGACCTCGCGCGGCCACCAGAGGACCGCCCCTGGCCCATAGCCGTAAAAGGGAGAGAGATAGTCGTAAGGCCAGACGATGAAGGAAGAAGCGTTGCCGGACGCACCATTGGATGTATTGGACACAGTACTCGCCTCTTGCGACTTTTTATATCGATCAAGGCTTGTGGTGTCGGTTTTTGTGCTATCGGTTCCGGTCGCGCGGTGGCCATGAATGCCGGTCGCGCCTTGCTCTGAATCGGATGAATGTGTCTCTGAGTGTCCGCTGGTGTTTGACGGTGCAGACGGATGCGGACGTGAGCGCGTAAACTGCGGCTGCGCGGTGCCGGACAGCAGCATAAACAGCGCGGCGTTCGCAAGCCCGAACGCTGCGCGCATTCGAGATTGTCTCAGAATCAACCATTCAGTCTGCATCGGAAAGCCTCCTCCGTAACGTAAACGGGTCCAAAGGATCATTTCCACTCTTGAACGCTCGGCGGGTTGCATCGTGACGGAACCGAGCACGATTTTGGGTTGCGGCGTCGTTTACGCCTGGTTCCTCATTATACCTTACCTCGCATGGCTCCGTGCACGGAGATCTGCAGGACAACCCCTTGCCGGTGTGAGAAATAGTGTGATACTATGCGTTCAAGACTGCCGACGTCTATCCGTCGGTTCGGTAAGGCTGTGGGTCGGGAGGAGGCAACTATGGGACAGGCGCGTCCGGGTTTGGAAAAGGCGGTCAACGAGATACTGCAGCGGCATGGCGCTGCGGGGCGCAGGCTCTCTTACCGTCAGGCCGAACGGCGGACGGGGCTCTCCCCGGCCACGATCGGCGAGCTCGCCAAGGGCAATGCCCGTACTGCGGAGACGGTGCGGCGATTTGCCCTGGGGCTGGGCGAAGAGGTCGAATGGCTGCTGCTCATGGCAGGATTCGTGCCGGAAGCAGGCGATCGACGGACTGCCGAGCCTCGCGAGATGATTGAGGAGACGGCACCGACACCGGTGGAGCCCGACGACCGGGAGTGGCTAGATCGATTCGGCAGGGCGCTGGCAAAGCTGCCGCCGGGGCGCGCGCGCGAACTGTGGAAGGAGGGCCTTCGTCGCGATACGGAGCTGCTGGAAGCGTTTCTGCAGCGTATCGATGGTGAGGCAGCCGTGCCGTGCAGCGAGCCGGAGAGAGGCGAGTAAGCGACATTCGAGCGGCCATTCTATGCCGATAACCGCGAGACGTAAAACGCGGGGCCAATCGCGACAGACGATCTGTCACATTGGCCCCGCGTTCGCGTTCGTCAGGAGTCAGTTCCCGGTGAGTATCCTTTTCACGACATCGATGACGTTACCCGCATCGCCGGTCTGCTGGGCGACCGTCAGTTTGTCCTGTACGGCATAGATACGCAGCGCCTTTTTCATCGCATTGGCAAACAGCTCTTTGGAGAGCATCATGGCCTTGACCGGCTCCATACGATACGTAAACTGGTCTTCACCGAACCAGCCCTGATAGTCGGTATCGATGGCGGCGTAGCAGAATTCGGCCAGACGCCAGATGTCGTCGGTGCCGGTCACACGGTCCTCGTCATTGGAGTTGTATTTGGCGGCGTTGATGTGGAAGTTGGCGATGGGAACGCCCATGCGCTTCAGCAGATAGAGGCTGTCGGCGGGCTGATTGCCGACCATCTGCTCATGCCCGTAGTCGATGACCACGCCCATGACTGTCTCGCCGACCGCTTCGTTGACGGTCTTTGCGACCAGCGCGGCTTTGGCGGTGGTGTTGAGGATCATGTTGCCTTCGCGCGGCTCTTTCTGCTTGGCTTCGGTTCCGAACTTGAGGCCGAGGCTGTGTGACTTCCGGGCGATCTCGACGCAGCCGTCGAGGAACCAGTCGAGCTGCTTGCCATAGTTGACCTCGAAATGGTAGTCCCATCCATCGGAGCCGGGCCAAAGCTGAACGCTCGGGCAGTCGAGCCTCTTCGCCAGTTCGACCGTTTGCAGGCAGTAGTCGATGCCCTGTCGCCGCCGACCCGCATCGGGATTGGTGATGCCGCCCATGCGGTAGTAGGCCCGTGTCCAGATGTTGGTGTTCATATTGGTCGGCGTCAGGTGAAATCGGCGCAGAGCCTCCTGAACTTCCCGGATCTTGTTCTCGTCAATGCGGTCATGCGCATCGAGGAACATCTCGTTGTTCAGCTCCACGCCGCCGATCCCGGCCTGTGCAACGCGCTCGAGCTGCCCGACGGCAGACTCGTCGATCGGCTCCTCCTGGTACGTCCGGCAGAAGCGATCGCTGAATCCGCCGGCGCACCAGTGGCCCGCTGAAAAGTTAATTCCATAAGTTGTGAAGAAGGCGTTGACGATATCGCCTTCCAGATAGTCGGCATAGTCGGTGCTGAGAAGCGCCAGATTGTCGGCAGTGACGTGCATGAACGAAGGTTTCCTTTCCGAAACGCGCGGTAGTGGGTGTTTTCGCGAAACGTGCGTTCGGCTCCTGCGCACACGGGAAATTATTTTGAAACCTTGTTCCCCAAGGGTCGTCTAAGAGTATGTAAGAATTTGCAATGCGTCCGATGCAATATAATCGGGCAAAACAAGATCGCTCTGCGTTGGCTGAAAAAATAAGCACGCGACTACATCGTACAAAAGTAGTGACTATACGAAGAGTCGCCTTCATGAAAAATTTCGAGAATCAGATACCTATCCTGCTGGAGTTTCGCGGTATATGGAACCAAGCAAGCAGGCCGGACCTCATTGGAAGTCCGGCCTGCTTGCTTGGTTTAGGAGCGGGATCACACCTCGATTTGCACCGGACCGAAGGGGGTCGATTCCGTGACGCGCAAATCGGTCTACGCTGGGGCGCGGCCTGGCGCCGGTTCGTTGTCGATGCCTAAAACCCGCTTGAGCGGTACTTCGATCATCTTCAGGCCGGCATAACCGGCCGCGCGCCCTCGGAGATTTCCCTCCGTGTCAAACACGAAGTAGGCTGGCCAGAGCGTGTTTTCGAACCGTTCGCCGATCGTGTGGCTGCTGTCGATAGCACACGGTTCCAGTATCCCCAGGCGGGCCGCATCCGCGCGAACCGCCTCCAGATTGGTATCCTCTTCCTGCCGGGGCATGTGAATGGCAACGACCTGGAGTCCATTCACCCGATACTGCTCGCGCCATTCGGTCACCTTCGGCATGTTATCGTGGCAAATGGGACAACTGACGGCCCAGATATGAACCAGTGTCGGACTCCCAATCAAATCGCCGCGCTCTACCTCCCCATTAATCCATTCCGTTGCCCCAGACAGTTCCGGTAACGGCGTTCCTGTTCGCATCGCCATATAAAGTTTTCATACCTCCCCATGATCATAAGTGAACAGAGATACTACGACCAACCTCGAATGGCAGTTCCTGAAGGTCTACTGGCGTTTGATCTCAACTGAGGTGGACGCGCCGATGAAACGCCCACCATTCGATACTGAGAACGATCAGCGCCAGGAGGGCCAACAGCGGCAGCAGTTGGTGAATATCCCGCACTTTGCGGCCTGCGGTGGCCTGCGGGTTGTCGGCGATCGTCAGGGAACGGTGCGGTGTGATATCGGACTCCGAGGCGCTGGCAAGGTTGGCGGCAAAGTCGTACGAGAAATCTTTGCCTGTTACCGTGTAGAGGCCCGCCTGGTCGGTCCCAGCGAAGGTGGCATGGCCCTGCTCATCGGCGGTGATCTCCTGTTTGCTGTCGTCCGGTTTCGTGATGGTGACTTTGAGACCGGGGGGCACCGGGATTTTGAACGCGTCTCCCGTATGGACCTGACCCTGTTCGCTGTCGTCCAGACCCGTCCCAAGCCAGCGCACACTGTTGGAGATAAAGATGGGGAAGGCGACGCGGAGGGGAAACATCGATTCGTTGAGAGCGAAACCGACGAACTCGGCCCGCATGCGGCCCTTCTCCCCGGCGGCGATCAGGGATCCCGACTCCGCGACCGCGACCTCGCGCGCCCATCCGCGCGGTGTCGCCTTCAGCGCCGTGCCGAAACGATCCGCTCCGAAGTCCACATAGCGCAGGACCGGATGATCGTGATCCCAGTCTGCCGGCGCAACGTTCTGTACCGAACCATCGACCTTGACGGGAGCTTGATCGCTGCTGCAGTGCAGAAATAGATAGTTGCCTTCCGGCAGTTTGGCGGGCGCCGATTCGTTGAAAACGACGACATCATAGCCGACGCCGGTAGAGAAGGCGGCGGCCTTGCTCAACTCCACGCCGGAGTCGACCTTGAGCGCGTTCTCCAGAAACAGATTCTCCTGCCCGACCAGCAGGACTTTCAGCGTTTTCCGGGGCTTGAGAATGAGGGCAGCCTCGTTGTCGGCGGCGAGTTGATCTTTGATATCCAGTTTGACACGCATGCGCACCGCAGAGGCCGGCTCCGGAAGCTCATAGGGCTGCGTGTCTTCGCCATTGGCGGGCAGCGTCACCTCATGGGCCTCGACCAGACTTTCGCCCGCGTAGATCTCCTCGTTGAAGGTGTGCGGCTGAGAGGCATAGTTGTGTGTCACGACCAGCAGCTCAACGGTCGGCTTCTCGGTGCCGATGTTGCGGCGAAAATCGACGGCGGTGATGCCGACGTTATCGTGATCCGTTCCCACAGGGTGAAAACCGACATGCGTTTTGCCGAGATTGAGGTTGGCGAGCGTGTACTGAATGTCGCTGCCTGTCCCGCTCATCTGCGCCTCGATACCGCCATCGGAGATCAGCTCGATACGCCCGCTGTCCCCGCCGTTACGAGAGGCGACCAGATCGGCCGCCAGATTGAGCGCTTCGCGCATATTCGTCGGCGTCTGGTGGACCTGCAGACTATTGACCGCCCGGTGCAGCTCCGAGCGGTCTTCCGTGAATCCGGTCACAGCGTCCGGTCGCGAAGAGGCGGAGAGCATGAGCATCATATCGCCCGGCTTCATGGCATTGACCAGGTCGTGCGCCTGACGCTTCGCCGCCTCAAGGCGCGTCGGACTGACATCGGTCGCGCCCATGGATGCCGAAGTGTCGACGATCACGACGAAGTTGCGGCCCCCGAAATCGTTCGCGTAGAAGAAGGGCCGGGCAAACGCGAAGATGATCAGCGCGGCGGCAATGAGCTGGAGCAAGAGCAGAAGATTGCGGCGCAGTTTCTGAAAAGGCGCGTTGGCCTGCACATCGCGAATCACCTGTCTCCAGAGAAACGTCGAGGAGACCACGACGTCCTTGCGGCGGAGTTTCAAGATGTACATGACGACGATGAGGCCGCCGATGAGAGGCAGAAAGAGCAGACTGAGCGGACTGACAAGATGCATGAGCGGTAGGCCTCGCGGGCAAACAAAAAGAGGGAATCAGCGCTGAAGGCGCTGAGCCGGCAAGATTGGGAGACCGAACGGCATCAGCGTCCTCCGAGGGTGACGTTTTGGGCGGGGGGACTGGTGGGTGAGTGATAGGCTTCGCGCTCCAGACCAGCGATGCGCCGATCAATCTGGTGCAGGGCCGTGTCAAAGCTCAGATCGTACTGCATGGAGGTGTCGCGCAGCGCTTTGATTTCGTCGCGCACGGCGGCGAACTCGTTGGCGATATGCTGGGAGAGCAGGTTATCACGCTGGAGCCGTAGCTGTTCCATCTTACGTTTGTGGTAGCTGTAGACCAGCGACATGGGCAGGAGGGCGAACAGGGTCACGCTCGGAATACCGGCCAGCAACAAAAGCATTATCTGCCAGAATGGACCCAAGTTACTCTCCTCCCATCCGATGCATTTAGCGCAGGCGACTTAACTCCGCGACCTGTTCCGGTTCGGTCGAGACGATTCGTCGCTCCATCTGCGTGACCCGTGACTCGACCCGCTGCAAGGCAGAATCGAAGCTGATGTCGTACTGCATCGTGGTGTCGCGCAGGGTGCGCACCTCCGCCCGCAAGGCCTCCACGGCGGCCCGCAAGGAAGCATCGTCTCCCTGACTCATCCGCATCTTCAGTTCCATCATCCTGCGGCGATTGTGGCCCCAGATCGCAGAGAGTGGGATGCCGAAAAAGCATAAGACCGCGACGAGCCCAACAACGTCTCCCATATCCATTCTCCCCGTCTTTCCGTATTCAGGTAGTGAAGCGTAGCAGGGCCTCCGGGAGCAAGACGGTGCCGGCGTAGATCGCCTTTCCGATGATGACTCCTTCAAGGTTGGGCGCAGAGAGGCGACACAACTCTTCCAGCGCATCCAGGTCGCGCAGTGTCGTGACACCGCCCGAAGCGATGACGTGGACACCGGGCACCGCGACCGCGACCTGGGCCAGCGATACCACGTTCACGCCTTTGAGCATTCCGTCACGCGCGATGTCCGTGTAGATGAAGCGCTGCGCTCCCAGTTCCGCCATGCGCGTCACGAAAGTCGTGGCCTGCTCGCCGCTGCTCTCCTGCCAGCCGTGTACCGCCACGAAACCATCCCGAGCATCGACGCCGACCGCAATTTTCGCGCCGTAAGTGGAGAACATCGCGGAAATCAGTTCCGGACTGCGTGCCGCCGTTGTGCCGACAACGACACGCTCGACGCCCATATCGAACATACGCTCGGCGGCCTCGGCGTTGCGAACGCCGCCGCCGAACTGTATCGGCAGGCTGACTTCGGCGGCGATACGGCGTACCAGCCCCAGATTACGGGAGCTCGGAACACCGGTCCGCGCTCCATCCAGGTCAACGATATGGAGCCACTGTGCTCCTTCCGCCTTCCAGCGCTCCGCAACCAACACCGGATCATCGGCATAGGTCGTGGACTGATCGAACTGGCCCTGAAGCAGTCGTACACACTTGCCGCCTTGAATATCGATGGCAGGAAAGAGAATCATTCACTTCAACCTGTCTAGCGCTCCTGTATGACTACTACTCAGTCCCAGGAGGCGAAGTTTCGCAAGATTTGCAACCCGACGGTTCCACTCTTCTCGGGGTGGAACTGAGTTGCGGCGATATTATCTTTTTCGATAGCACAACAGAAGTCGGTTCCGTAGTCGCTGGTCGCGGTAATCACGGTCTTATCATCGGGTACCGGAAAATACGAGTGGACGAAATAGACGCGGTCGCCTTCGGACAACCCGTGCAGCAGCCGCGACGGCGCGGGGAAGTTCAAGCTGTTCCAGCCGATATGCGGCACTTTCAGCTCGGCGGCAGCGGGGTTCGGCAGCCCGTCTTCGAAAAACTGCACCACCTGACCGGGCAGAATGCCCAGTCCCGGCGTCGATCCCATTTCGCTGCTCGCCTCGAACAGCATCTGCAGGCCGAGGCAGATGCCAAGAAACGGTTTGCCCTGCGCGATGTGCAGGCGAACGGCCGCATCCAGCCCACTACGATGCAGATTGCCCATCGCAGCACAGAAGGCCCCGACACCGGGCAGAACCACTTTCTCCGCCCGCGCGATTTCGGCAGGATCTCCGGTCACGAAGGGATCGCCTCCTACTTTGAGCAGAGCCTTCTCCACACTCCGCAGGTTCGCCATCCCGTAGTCTACGATCGCGATCATATTCTGTCTTTCCCAGATCTGCCTTGCCGGTGTCGGCAGGCAACACTCCGTCTGATACTCTCCATACGCACACCGGACCGGCGTACTTCACCCGAAAACTGGAAACCTGCAAAAAACTTACAGCACACCTTTCGTCGATGGCACTCCCTGCACACGAGGGGAGTGGCTGACGGCTTGCGCCAGGGCTCGGCCAAACGCCTTGAAGGCCGCCTCGATGAGGTGGTGGGTGTTCGTTCCTGCCATCTGTCGCAAGTGTACGGTCCAGCCTGCATTGACCGCGACGGCACGGAAGAACTCCGGGGTCAGTTCCGAGGTGTAGTCACCCAGTTTCGGGGTGGGGCAGACGAGGTCGTAGGCCAGATAGCCGCGCCCGCTGATGTCGATGGCGCAGAAGACCAGCGCCTCATCCATCGGTACCGCGACATTCCCGACTCGGGTGATTCCCGCCCGGTCGCCAAGCGCCTCCGCCAGCGCCTTGCCGAGGACGATGCCGACGTCTTCAACGGTATGATGGTCGTCGATATGCAGGTCACCGGTCGCCTGCACGGTCAGGTTCAGCAGGCCGTGCTTCGCAATATGGGTCAGCATGTGGTCGAAGAACCCCACGCCGGTCGCAATACTGCTCGTCCCATCGCCGTCGATGTCGAGGGCAAGCGAGATGTCGGTTTCACTGGTTTTTCTGGTGATGCGGGCGGTTCGTTTCGTCACGGGTTTTCCTCGCAAGAGCAGGATTCGGACTGGCGCGCTTCCACGGCCTGGGCGTGGGCATCGAAGCCTTCGGCACGGGCGAAACCGATCATCGCCGAGGCAATCGGGTGGAGGCTTGCGGCGGTATAGTAGATGAAGCTGGACTTCTTCAAAAAGGTATCGACGTGGAGTGGCGAGGCGAATCGCGCCGTGCCGCTGGTCGGAAGTGTGTGGCTCGGACCGGCCATATAGTCGCCGAGCGTCTGCGGCGCGTAGTCGCCCATCAGAATCGCGCCGGCATTGCGGATGCTGCCGAGAGCCGCAAACGGATCGCGCACCATCAGGGCCAGATGTTCCGGAGCGCAGACGTTGGCGAGATCGTACGCCTGCGAGAGCGACTCCGTGATGAGCACCATTCCATGCGCGTCCAGGGCTTGCCGGAGAATATCGCGACGCGGCAGGCTCTCCAGTTGACGCTCGATCTCTGCAAGGGTGCGTTGGGCGAAGGTTTCGGAGGGTGTGATAAGGTAGGCGGCGCATTCGACATCGTGTTCGGCCTGTGTCAGTAGGTCCAAAGCGGCGAAGAGGGGATTGGCCCCGGCATCGGCCACGACGCAGACCTCGCTCGGCCCTGCCAGCATATCGATATCGACGACGCCCCAGAGCAGCTTTTTGGCCACGTTCACGTAGACGTTGCCCGGTCCGACCACCTTGTCCACCGCCGGAATCGTCTCGGTGCCGAAGGCGAGCGCGGCGACGGCCTGCGCTCCCCCCACGCGGAAAACCCGGTCCACGCCCGCCACCTGCGCGGCGTAGAGAACAAGGTCGGGAACCAGGCCGTTGGCGTGGGCCGGGGTGCAGAGGATCATCTCCGCGACGCCCGCGACTTTGGCCGGAATGGCGGTCATGAGCACCGTACTGGGATAGGCCGCGGTTCCGCCGGGCACATAGAGGCCAACCCGGTCCAACGCACGCACGATCTGGCCGGTGATGCGGTCCGGCTGGGCGTCGAGCCAGCTATTTTTGCGTTGTTTCTCATGAAAAGCGCGGATGTTGGCGGCGGCCTGCTGCACCGTGTCGCGCAGAGCGGCGGGAATTCGGTCGGCGGCGGCCTGCCAGTCCGAACGGGGAACTTCGAGGGACTCCAGAAGAGGGCTGTCAAAGCGTCGGCCCAGTTTGAGGAGAGTGGCGTCTCCGTCCGCGCGCACCTCGGCGATGATCTCGCGCACGATGGCTTCGACACGGGGATTGTCCTGAAGCGTTGTGCGGCGGAGAGCGGCGGCAGCGGTCGCGTAGCCTTCCTGGGCGACATTCAAAACACGCAAGACGGATACCTGCTTTCCGAAAAAGTCGTCGAGAGAATTTCGAAGGGGAAGTCTCTTACCGCATAACAGTATACCCTTCCCGGCAACCTTTTGGGAACTGTCTGTTCCGAACGCAGTAGACAGAAAAGCCAATCGTATGCAACCAAAGCGCTTGCGTCGGGTCTTAAAGGAGTGGTAGAATGAATTCATTCTGCATATTGAACCCTGTCGCGGGCGGTGAGGTTATCGGTTTATGACTATGTCTGTCTCCACGCAAAGAGTCAGGTTCGTGATAGGAGGCGCTGTCTTTCTTTCGGGACTACTGGCGCTCCTGACCCTCGGATCTAACCCTGTCTCAGGACAGAACAAAATCTCCCGTGCGAAACCCTCGAAAGCGACGGCGCTTCCTGGCCGGAACATGGCGAATGGGGGCAATACGGAGTTTTTCGAGAAGAGCGTCCGGCCGGTCCTCGCAGCGAACTGTTTTCAGTGTCATGCCAAGCTGAACAACATGGCGCAGGGCGGAATGCAGTTGGACAGCCGCGAAGGTCTGCTGTTAGGTGGCAAACGTGGGGCAGCACTGGTGCCCGGAGATGCGGCGAAGAGCCTCATCCTCCACGCCATCTCTTATCAGGACAGCAGTCTGCAGATGCCGC
Organism: Chthonomonadales bacterium; assembly: GCA_038217285.1. Lineage (GTDB taxonomy): Bacteria > Armatimonadota > Chthonomonadetes > Chthonomonadales > Chthonomonadaceae > JANXLO01. The sequence continues at coordinate 5,779 of JBBQPO010000054.1, read as the reverse complement.
CGAAGGGCAAATTGAGCACCGACGAGATCGCGGCCCTGACGAAATGGGTGAAAGAAGGCGCGGTCTGGACCTCCGGCAACGCGAATCGTCCGCCGTCCGTCGCCGTTTTCGACATTCAGACCCGCAAAAGGCACTGGGCGTGGCAGCCGCTCCGGCCCGTTGCCATCCCGGCCGTAAAGAACAAGAACTGGGTGCGTGGGCCGATCGACAACTTTATCCTGGCGAAGCTGGAAGAGAGACATATCAAGCCTGCGCCGTATGCCGACAGACGCACACTCCTCCGCCGCGTCACGTTCGATCTTATCGGCCTGCCGCCGACGCCGCAAGAGATCGACGCCTATCTGTCCGACACCAGCCCGAACGCCTACGAGAAGGTGGTGGACCGTCTGCTCTCCTCCCCACACTACGGCGAACGCTGGGCGCGACACTGGCTCGATCTCGCCCGCTTTGCGGAAACCGATGGGCATGAGTTCGACTTCGACAAGCCCAACGCCTGGATGTATCGCGACTATGTGGTTCGCGCCCTGAACGCCGACCTGCCGTACAATCAGTTCGTCACAGAGCAGGTCGCCGGAGACCTGCTGCCGCATCCGCGCCTGAATCCCACCGACGGAGTCAACGAGTCGCTGATCGCCACGGGCTTCTTCTGGTTCGGAGAAGGCAAACACTCGCCCGTCGATCTCCAGACCGACGAGGCGGAGCGCGTAGACAACCAGATCGACGTCTTTTCGAAGACCTTTCTCGGGCTCTCGGTCGGCTGTGCGCGCTGCCATAACCACAAATTCGATGCGATCTCGACGAAAGACTACTATGCTCTTTCCGGCTATCTGAAGAGTTCGCGCTATCATCTCGCCGCCATCGAGGCCCCGGACAGGTTCCGTCCGGGTGTCGCAGCGTTGACCGCGTCACGGGCAGAGCTTCAGCCGCTGCTGGTACACGCGGAGGCGTCGGCACAACTGCAGGGTCTGGCACGTTTCGAGGCCGGTCTGCTCGCCCTCTCCACCGGACCGCAGCTTCAACAGGCGTCTCTCCCCGATAGCCGTCTTCGTGCTCCTGGCACATCTCTTGCACTGGGCAAGTACCTGCGTGAGGTGGCGGCAAAAGACCCGGCCAACCCCCTCTATCCGTGGTTCAGGCTTGGCATCGAGCAGTCAGGCGAGAAGCAGGAGACGTTCCGCAGTCGGGCGACGGCGCTGGCAGTCGATCTCAAAGGCCGCATCGAGCAGGCGCAGAAAGCCCGTGCCGACGCGGTCGTCTTCGAGGACTTTCACACGGGCGACTATCGGAACTGGGACGTTTCCGGTGAGGCGTTTGGAACCGCTCCCGAACGAATCGCCCTTCAGTTAGATCTGAAGGAGACTGGCCCACGCATCGCGGGAATACTGGGACCGGGTGTGGCGGATAGCGGCGCTCTCAGCGGACGCCTCCAGGGTGAAATGCGCTCCCACACGTTCGCGATCTCGAAAAAGCGTGTGCTGTTCCATATCGCCGGAAGCGGCGTCACCGTCAACCTGGTGATCGACGGCTTCCACCGGATCCAGTATCCCATTTATGGCGGTCTGACGTTCGTCGTCAACAAGCCGCTCCCGACATGGTACGCGATGGATGTCACCAAATGGGTCGGACATAACGCGTACATCGAAGTGCTGGATCGCGGTGACGGCAGCGCGACCCTCGACCGCATTCTGTTTACGGACGGACCCAATCCCGTGACCGCGCCCGATCCTCTTGTCGTGCAGATGCTCGAAAATCCGGCGGTCAACTCCCTGGAGGGCCTGACGCACGCCTACCACACGCTGCTGGCGACGACGCTGCAGACCTGGCAGGACGGCAAGCTCGACGCAACGCCGACGGAACTCGACCGAACCGGCCTGCTCGACTGGATGCTGCGCAACGACAGCCTGCTCATCGCTGCGGGCGCGACCGCCTCAACGCCCGAGATCACAGCTCTGCTCAAGAAGCGGCAGACAGCCGAACAGGCGCTCCCGGAGGTGCATCGGGTCATGGCGATCACCGATGGCTCGCCCGAAGACGATCATGTCCACATTCGCGGCAACTACAAGACCCCCGGCGACCTCGTGCCGCGCCGCTTCTTCGAAGCGCTCAACGGCCCGAAACAGCCCGTGCCGACAGTTGGCAGCGGACGATTGGAGCTGGCGCAGCGGCTGACCGCGCCGACCAATCCGCTCCTGCCGCGTGTCATGGTCAACCGACTCTGGCAGCACCACTTCGGCGACGGTATCGTCAAGACACCCGACGACTTCGGCGTCATGGGCGAGCGGCCCAGCCATCCGGAGCTGCTCGACTGGCTCGCGAAGGAGTTCGTTCGTCAGGGCTGGTCGCTGAAGAAGATGCACCGGATGATGGTCCTCTCCGCGACCTACCGTATGGCGAGTCGCACCGATGCCAGAAGCGACGAGGCCGATCCGCAGAACCGTCTGCTCCACAAGGCCAATATCCGCCGCCTCGAGGCGGAGTGCATTCGCGACGCTGCCCTCGCGGTCTCCGGTCGTCTCGACCCGAAGCTATACGGGCCGAGCGTGATGCCCTATCTCACCGATTTCATGGTCGGGCGTGGCCGACCGGGAAAGAGTGGGCCGCTGGACGGGGACGGTCGGCGAAGCCTCTATATCGGGGTTCGCCGCAACTTCCTGACGCCGCTCTTTCTCGCCTTCGACTATCCGGTGCCCTTTACCAGCATCGGCCGGCGCTCCGTGTCCAACGTTCCCGCGCAGGCGCTGGCCCTGATGAACAATCCGTTGTTCCCGCAGCAGGCCGAAATCTGGGCGAAGAAGACTCTGGCGCTTCCGAATCTGACGCCCCAACAGCGGATCGACACGCTCTACGTCGAGGCGTTTGGCAGACCGGTCACGGCCACGGAAGCTGCAGATGCGCTCACGTTTCTGACCGCGCAGGATAAGGCGTACGGAACCACCGACGATCCGCGCTCATGGGCCGACCTGTGCCATGTGCTGTTCAATGTCAAAGAGTTTATCTTTCTCGAATAAGGCGTTCGGCGTTATTCGCTCCCGTAGGAGTTCCCGATGCACTGTAACAACTTTCGGAAATCGCCCCTCAACCGACGCGAGATGCTGACGGAATGCGCGACCGGTTTTGGGATGTTCGCTCTCTCCGCCCTGCTCACGGATCCCGCCTTCGGCGCGACTCCTGCCGGGAGCGACAGCCTGAATCCGCTATCGCCGAAACCGTCCCACTTCCCGGCGAAGGCGAAGAGCGTCATCTTTCTCTATATGGACGGAGGGCCGTCGCAGGTCGATACGTTCGACCCCAAGCCCCGTCTAATCAAGGAGCACGGCCAGCCGATCAAGATGAAGGTGCCGCCAACCCAGTTCGACAACGTCGGAACCGTGCTGAAATCGCCCTGGGAGTTCAAGCCTTACGGCAAGAGCGGTATTCCGGTCAGCGATCTGTTCCCCAATGTCGCGACCTGCGTGGACGACATGGCGATCATCCGCTCGATGACCTCCGATTTTTCCGAGCATACCAATGCGAACTACTTCCTTCACTCCGGGTTAGGAATGCAGGGCCGCCCAAGTATGGGCGCGTGGGCGACCTACGGCCTCGGCAGCGCCTGCCAGAACCTTCCTGGCTTCATCGTCCTCAACAGCGGCCTGATTCCTCCGGGGGGCCTGGACTGCTTTACCAGCGGCTTCCTGCCCGCCAGTTACCAGGGCTCGCTTTTCCGCAGCGGCGCCAGCCCGGTCGCCGATCTTCAGCCCTCGGCGCTGGACGCGAAAAGGCAGCAGGATCAGTTCGCCCTGATGCGGAAACTGGATCGCAGCGTGGTCGAGCGCATGGGGGAGAGTGACAAGCTCGAAGCCTCCATCGCCAACTATGAGCTCGCCTACAAGATGCAGACCGCCGTTCCCGACCTGATGGATTTCCGCAACGAGAGCGAAGCCACGAAGAAGTTGTATGGCCTGGACAACCCGGTGACGCAGATCTACGGACAGCAGTGTCTGGTCGCCCGCCGGCTCGTCGAGCGCGGGGTACGCTTCATCGAGTTGCTCTGCCCCTCGGTTGGGACCGACCGCTGGGATCAGCACGGCGACCTGCGCCTCGGCCATGAGCGTAACGCCGTCGCCGTCGATAAGCCGATTGCGGGCCTGCTGAAAGACCTGAAATCGCGAGGACTGCTGGACAGTACGCTGGTGGTGTGGGGGGGGGAGTTCGGGCGGACGCCGATGGCGCAGGGTTCCGATGGCCGCGACCACAACCCCTTCGGCTTCACGGTCTGGATGGCGGGGGGCGGCGTCAAGGGCGGCACCATCTTCGGTGCCACCGACGACTACGGCTACTATGCCGAGCAGAACAAGGTCGATATCCACGACATGCATGCCACCATGCTGCACCTGATGGGTATGGACCATAAGAAACTCACCTACCGATTCAGCGGCCGCGACATGCGCCTCACCGACGTCTCGGGCGAAGTCATCAAGGATATCATCGCCTGAGATCTGTGAGGAAGCACTGTCTATCACCGCACAATCCGTCCGAAGGACGGTCCGCCGAAATCCTGTGCGCGGAAGCGCAGGATTTGGGGTGCCCGAAGGGCTTCCGTATATGCGCGTAGCGAGGGGTGATAACCCCTTGACTGCGGCAGGAGGTATCAATGAGCGACGCGGAACCGCGTGAGCGAAGGAGGCCGTCTTCGGTTCGCGGCAAACGCAGGCCTCCACGGTTTGACGCCCCCGAACCCTGCCCGAGCAACGAGGATTCGCTGAATGAGCGGCTGTCGCGGCCGACGCAGGATGTGGTGGACTGCCTCTCCTGCACGGAGGGCGATATTGTGGTGCTTGGAGTGGGCGGCAAGATGGGGCCGACTCTGGCCGTGATGGCGCGACGGGCGCTGGATCAGAACGACGATAAGCGACGTGTCATCGGCGTAGCGCGGTTTTCTGACCCGGAAGCGCAGAACTATTTAGAAGCGAACGGGGTCGAAACGGCAGCCTGCGACCTCCTGGATCGGAACGCGGTCGCGCAGTTGCCCCAGGCGCCCAATGTGATCTATATGGCCGGACAGAAGTTCGGCACGACCGGGTCCCCCGAGCGCACCTGGGCCATGAATGCGCTTGTTCCCGCCTATGTCGCAGACCACTATGTCGGAGCCTGCATCGTGGTCTTTTCCACGGGTTGCGTCTATCCTTCTACTCCTGTGTCGCGAGGCGGCTCACAGGAGGAGGATGCTCTTGAACCGCTCGGCGAATATGCCAACTCCTGTGTTGGCAGAGAGCGCGTCTTCGATTTCTTCTCCCGTCGAGACGGAACGCCGGTGCTCCATTTTCGCCTCAACTACGCCATCGATCTTCGCTACGGGGTTCTGCTCGATGTCGCGCGCAAGGTGTGGGACGAAACCCCCATCGACCTGGCCATGGGCCATGTCAATGTGATCTGGCAGGGCGATGCGAACGCGTGGGCTTTGCAGAGCCTTCTTCTGGCGACCTCTCCTCCGACCGCGCTCAATGTCACCGGACCGGAAACCGTCTCGGTGCGCGCCCTGGCCCTGGAGTTCGGACGACTCCTCGACCGGAGGCCGTTGTTTACAGGCCAGGAAGCGGAAACCGCCCTTCTCAGCAACGCGGGCCGCGCCTTCGGACATTTCGGCTATCCCACGGTTTCGCTCAGTACAATGGCTCGCTGGGTGGCGGAGTGGGTGCAGAACCGAGGCAAAACTCTGGACAAACCGACGCATTTCGAGGTACGCGATGGCAACTACTGAAGCCTTTAACTCCCTGGCAGGCACCGATCTGAAGACGCA
>JBBQPO010000053.1:0-26395 GCA_038217285.1 Chthonomonadales bacterium | reverse complement strand
AGGCAAACCGGCCCGCAACGGAGCGTATACAAAAGCGTTGAGCGCCCATCATACGGTTCAGCCGACGGTCGGCGACACCGGCCTTGATCGCCTGCTGGCACAGTCGTACGCCAATGTACCGTTCGATAACTGGCGGCGTGTGGGCGTTCCTTCGCGGCAGTGGCCGCTGCCCGCCACCCGAGGGGCGTATCGTCCTGTCGAAGCCGGTTTCATCGGGCTCGGGTGGGCAGACCTCCGCCCCGACTGGTCGGCGGCGCAGTTGAACGCCTGGTTTCTGACCATCGGGGATGCGGAAGCGCCCGTCAAAAGCCCGCAGACGGTCGCCCCCATCAATCTCTTCGCCCTCTGGGAACTTTACGAGAAGACCCTCGACCGCAGGCTGTTGGATCAGTTCTACCCGTACGCGCGCAGACGGTATCGGGAACTGCTCACGGCAGGCCGGGCAGGCGCGAACCCCTGGCTCTTTGCATGGAAAACCGGCATGCCCGAGATCGACGCCGACAAAGGAACGACGGCGGCAGGATTCAAGAGCCCGACCAGCCGCGCCTTCAGCCCGGACTACTCCGCGTTCGTTATCCGCTCCGCGCGACTACTGCAGCGGATGGCAACGGTGCTGGAACGCTCTCCCAACGAGCTCGCCGACTACGCACACGATGCCGAGGAAGCGGCGCTGGCCATGAACGCCACGCTGTGGGACCCCGCCCGAAAATCATACACCAACCGACCTGTCTTGCCCGTTCCGGACGCGTTACCGGTTCTCAACGACGAACTGACAGGTCTGCTGCCTCTCGTCAGCGGCAGCAATGCCTTGAGCACGGCCCAACGAACCGCTCTGATACGAAAGTTGACGGATCCAACGCTCTTCTGGAGCGCTGCCGGGCTGCGGAGCGTGTCGAAAACCTCTCCGGGCTATATGTCGCACGAGCCGGGGAATGGAGCGGTTGCCTTCGGGACCAACTGGCTGCTCTGGAAAGCGCTCCTCGATCTGGGCGAGACGGAGACCGCGCATAGACTCGCCGAGAATCTGCTGCGGGCCTATCACGCCGCACAGATCAGCACCGATGGCTGTCCAGAGGCCCTGGACGGAGATACCGGTCTGGCCTGCGGCGCCACCGATGTCAGCGGCGATGCCTGCACACTCCTCGCTCTGCATGCCGCCTATCATCAGGTCGGCGGCGTCAACACCGGATGGAACCTGCTCCTGCTCGACCGCCGGTACGACCGCTCCACCGATGTACTGCGCCTGGTGTTCCGCCCAGTCGAGAAGAACGGCAACGCAGTTCTTCTCTGCGTCATGGGCAAGCCCGGCGGCAAATACACACTTCAAGGAGCGTCCACGGGCGAAGTGACGGCGGACGCAGACGGCGTCATTACCCTCTCTATGGCACCCAGCAGCACCACTCAGGAGCTGACCGTGCAGCCGAGCGCGAAGCCTTGAGACGACGCCTGCTGGGCCTGCTGTTCGTGCCCGTCCTTCTCGGAGCGGGGTGCGTAAGACCGCTCCCTGCCGGGACGGCGGACCAACCGCCGCAGCCGCCCTCTCCGGTCGGCCTCTATACGGACACCAACCCCCGCTGGTCGCACGATGGCAGACAGATCGCGTTCCTGCGGGCGACCCCCGACCATCGGATGCAGCTCCATCTGGCAGACGCCGGCCTGGAAAGGCCGCTCGCGCTTCTGGAATCGGAGCTGCTCTGCCCGGATCGTCCCTATCGGTCCACACAGGAGACCTACTGCTCCCCCGACACACTGGCCTGGTCGCCGGACGACCGCCGTATCGCCTTCGAACGCATCGAATGGTTTAAGTTCGACGACGGCGAGCGCTTACCGGGAACCAGTCTCTGGTCGTTCGACACGCGCTCTGGACGTGTCATGCCGCTGGCCGTGCATCCGGTGCGGTATTTCAGCGTTTTCTACTACTACCACACCCCGGTATGGTCCCCCGACGGACGCTATCTGGCCTTTGTGGCCGAAGGGATCAATGGCCAGCGCAGTCTCTGTATTCGCCCCCTCACCGCGCAGAAACCGCAGGAAACGCACCCACGTTTCGATAACTATGAAGACAGCGACTGGCTCAGTTGGGAGCCGCTCCACGGAGAATCGGCGCAGCCTGAGCGCGCGTCGCTCGTCTTTCGACAGAGCCTTCGACGTACCTACAATGTGGCCCCGACCGAAACTCTGCGGCGTATCACGCCCGGCAGTGCGGACGGAAAGGGCGCCGGAGAGATCTGGCGTATCACGAACCGTGATTATCACTCCCGCGTTTTGCCGCATGGCGGGAGAGAGCGCCCGATCACGTTGCGGATCGGGCAGCCTGTGTGGTCACCGGATGGAACCACGCTGGCGTTTACGCTGACACCGAACGCAAGCGACTACACGCGCTATGAGGTCTGGACATGGCGGCGATCAGACGGTAAAGCGCATCGCGTGAGCCCTCCCGGACCGGGTTACTTCGCCCCTGTCTGGATAGGCAACGACGAAATCGGATGTCTTTCCAAAAAGGGCGACCGTTATGCCGTGTTCGCGATGGCGGCCCCCGGCGGCTCCGTGAAATCGTTGGGCACCATCGGCAGCGCCGACTGCGACTGGTCTCCAGACCGCAGCCAACTCGTCTGGGCGGCTCCGCGGCGGGAGACTCCCCCGACCGCCGATGAGCCAACAACCTTACATCTCTTCCCAACCGGACTGCGAGCACCGAAATCATGACGCTAATCTCATCCTGTCGCCGACCTCTGACGGCATTCAGTCTGTTCCTCGGCCTGACCCTGGCGATCACCAGTCACTCCCTGGCCCCGGTCGTCGTCCTAGGCGGTGAGAGAGCGCACTCCGGCAGGACCTTGGGCGCACCAGTGTTGTTTCCCAGGGGCCAGAGGGGCGCTCCCGTCGCGCCGCCGATAGTCTACACGCTGCGTCCTGTTCTTGAGGACTCCCATCTGGACGTCACGCTGGATTTTACGCCCCCACCCGGCGCAGAGACGGTTTCGCTGCAGCTTCCCGTCTGGTCGCCCGGCGACTACCATCGTCAGGACTTCGCGCGTTATGTGCAGAATCTGAAGGTCTATGCGAACCATAACGCCCAGGAGGTGAAGGTCGAACATCCGGATGCCAATACCTGGACGATCCCTTCCACCGGAAGCGGGCATCTCACGGTCACCTACTCCCTGCCCAAAATGCCGCCGGGTTATTTTAGCGAGAACGTCGCCATAGGCGCGAAGCAGGGCTTCGTCAACGGGCCTGCCGCGCTGATGTACCTGGTCGGGCACAAGGACTGGGCGACGGAGCTCGATCTCAAGCTTCCTCCCGACTGGAGCGCCGTGACGCCGCTCAAAACCGCGACGTTCTCACGGGGCACAACCACCGCCTACTCCGCGCCGGACTACGACACCCTTGCCGATTCGCCCCTGGTTTTCGGTCTGAAAGAGGCGATCATCACTCGCGAATTCGTCTTCAATGGCGTGAAGCATAGCGTCGTCTTCTTCGACCATGCCGAACAGATCAAGAGTTACGACGCGTATATCCCAATGCTGCAGAGCATCGTACAGGCCGAAACGAAGGTTATGGGCGGCGTCACGCCTTACCCGCAGTATGCCTTCTTCTGCGATGTCAATGGACGAGGCGGCGGACTGGAACATCTCAACGCCTGTCGCGTCGCCTTCTGGCCCAGGGCATCGCCGAACCAACTGGCGCCGTTCTTCGCGCATGAGTTCTTTCACTGCTGGAACGTGAAGCGTATCCGTCCCTTCGTGCTCGGGCCGTTTGACTACATCCATCCCCCCACGACCCGTAACCTCTGGTTTGCCGAGGGCGTCACCGAATACTACAGTCACGTCGCAACCTGTCGGGCGGGCCTGGTTTCGCAGCAGAGCTTTCTGGCACACGTCAATCAGGCCATCCGTGGGCACCAGTCCAATCCGGCGCGCCTGAAGATCTCCGCCGACGACGCCAGCCTACGAGTCTGGGAATCGGGGAACAGCCAGGGCTTCGGCGGGCTCTCCTACTACGACAAGGGCGAACTGATCGGCCTCTGCCTCGACCTGACGATCCGCCATGTGACCGCAGATCGCAAATCGCTGGACGATGTGATGCGGCTCCTGATGCGGAGGCATGCCCCTCCGAAACCGGGTTACGGGGAAGATGAGATCCGGGCGGTCGTGAACGAAGTCGCCGGACAAGATCTGACCATGCTCTACAACCGACTGGCGCGCTCTACCGAAGAGATGCCGTTCGCCGAGTGTCTGGGCTACGCTGGATTGGGGTTCGACCTGACTCCCTTGCCGACCGCGACGCCCGACCAGATTACCCTCCGTGACCGTTGGACGGGGGTTCGACCATGAGCGCTCGGGAAAGGCTCGCTATCGAAGGCGGAACTCCGGTGCGGGATGTCGCGCGCGCTCCGTGGCCTGCATGGCCCATCTACGATGCGGAGGAGGAGCGCGCCCTGCTCGCCGTGCTGCAGAGCGGAAAATGGTGGGGGGTCGAAGGCGAGGAGGGCCGCCGGTTCGAGCAGGAGTTCGCGGCCTATCAACAGGCGAAGTTCGCGTTGGTCTGCACCAACGGAACCGCCGCACTGGAGATTGCCCTCCGCGCGCTCGACATCGGCTGCGGCGACGAGGTGATCGTCCCGCCCTACACTTTCGTCGCGACTGCGAGCGCCGCACTGGCTGTGGGGGCAACGCCTATCTTCGCGGACGTTCTGCCCGACACGCTCAATATAGATCCCGCGCAGATCGAGGCCGCGATCACGCCGCGCACCCGCGCCATCATTCCCGTGCATATTGCCGGTCGCCCCGCCGATATGGATGCAGTTCTAGAGATCGCCCATCGACGCCAACTTGCCGTAATCGAAGACGCCGCGCAGGCCCACGGCTCCGAGTGGAAGGGCACGCGCGTGGGAGCGCTGGGCCATTTCGGCACCTTCAGCTTCCAGGCCAGCAAGAACCTGAATGCAGGCGAGGGTGGCATGGTGGTAAGCAACAATGAACCGTTGGCGGACGCCGCCTGGTCGGTCATCAATGTCGGGCGGATCCGGGGCGGGCGCCGCTACGGGCATCAGGTGCTCGGCGGCAACTTCCGCATGACGGAGTTCCAGTCCGCCGTGCTGCGCACACAGTTGCGGCGCCTCCCGGAGCAGACAGCGCGCCGCACCGCCAATGCTCTCTACCTGCGCGAACTGCTCGCGGCCATCCCCGGCATCTCACTGCCTTTCGACGACCCGCGTATCACGGCCCACGCCTACCACCTTTTTACCTTCCGCATCGATGCCGACCGACTGGAGGCCCTGACTTACCCCGGATTTATCGAGGCTCTGAACGCCGAAGGCATCCCCTGCTCCGACGGCTATGTGCCGCTCTATCGAGAGGGTCTGTTCGGCCGTAAGACGCGTAGGGAGGGCCGCTGGTGCCAGGCAGGCCCGTTCATCGACTACACGACCCTGCATCTGCCCGTCTGCGAGCAGGTCTGCGGCGACACCATCTGGCTGCCCCAAACCCTGCTTCTGGCGGAACGCGCGGATATGGAAAATATCGCCGCTGCCCTCCGCAAAATAGTTCTTCGGTAAGCCCGGCATCGCAATCGCCGCACAAGCAAAAAATTAGGGACCTTGCATTGACAGGCTTACGGTGCTCGTGCTATACTTTATTCACTTAAATCGAATTTGTAATGCAGTGACGAGGCCAGTACGTGTCTGATGCTTTTCAGAGAGCCGCCGGTTGGTGTGAGGCGGTAAGAGCAGACACAGAAACTCCCCTCTGAGCAGGCGGCTGAAAAGGCGAGATGCGTATCCGCCCCATTAGGTTTCCCGGGTCGCGCCCGATATCACGCTTCAAGTGGTCAGCGGGACGTCTTCGGAGGTCCGTCGTTCGCGTTTCGTCAACGCGTGCTGATTACAAGGGTGGTACCACGTGAGCAACAGCCTCGCGTCCCTTGCGGACGTGGGGTTTTTTGGCATTTATAGGAGGCATAATCAAAGATGAAACTGTCAGGAGCCCAAATTCTGCTGGAATGTCTGCGGCAGGAAGAAGTCACACATATTTTCGGTTACCCCGGTGGGGCCGTGCTGCCAATTTACGACGCGATTTTCGACTGCCATGACATCAAGCATGTCCTCGTTCGTCATGAGCAGGGCGCGGCCCACATGGCCGACGGCTTCGCGCGCTCGACCGGCAAGGTCGGCGTCTGCCTTGCCACCAGCGGCCCCGGCGCGACCAACCTCGTGACCGGCATCGCCACCGCGTACATGGACTCCATTCCGATGATCGCCATAACCGGGCAGGTCCGCACCTCCGCCATCGGGAAAGATGCCTTTCAGGAAGCCGACATCACGGGCATCACCATGCCCATCACCAAGCATAACTTTCTGGTCAAGAAGGTGGAAGACCTTGCCGGTGTGATGGCCGAGGCGTTCTACATCGCCCGCAGCGGTCGGCCCGGCCCCGTCCTCGTCGATATTCCCCTCGACGTGAGCAAGAATCAGATCGAGTTCGATACGACCTCTTACAATAAGCAGGTCAATATCCCGTCCTATAAGCCCGCGTCTCCGCAGGGACGGATCCCGGAACTGCAGATCCGTAAGGCCGCGCAGCTCATCGCCGAGTCCAAGCGTCCGGTCCTCTACGTCGGCGGCGGCGCCATTGCCAGCGGCGCGCAGGCCGAGGTGACCGCGCTCGCAGAACTGACCAATATCCTCACGACCACCACCCTGCTCGGCAAAGGCGCGATCGATGAGATGCACGAACTCAGCATGGGTATGCTGGGCATGCACGGCACGGCTTACGCCAATCACGCCGTGAATCAGGCCGACCTGCTGATCGCCGTCGGCGCGCGCTTCGACGACCGGGTGACCGGTAATGTCGATAAGTTCGCTACCGGTGCGCGCATCATCCATATCGACATCGATCCTGCGGAGATCGGGAAAGTGATGCAGGCCGATGTGCCGATCGTCGGCGACGTCAAAGCCATTCTCGCGGAGCTGATCAAACACGTTGCGGCGCGGCCTGCGGACGAATGGAACGATACGATCCTCGCATGGAAACGTCGCTTCCCGCTCTCCTACCCGGACGACGGTAAGCTCTACGCCGAATACGCCATCGAGCAGATCGGCGAGATCTTCGACAACGACTGCATCATGGCAACCGACGTCGGCCAGCACCAGATGTGGGCCGCACAGTACTTCAAATGCCGCCGCCCGCGCCAGTGGGTCACCTCGGGCGGACTGGGAACGATGGGCTTCGGCCTGCCCGCCGCTATCGGCGCGCAGTTCGCCAACCCGGACAAGCGGGTCATCTGTCTGTCGGGCGATGGCTCGTTCCAGATGATGACTCAGGAGCTGATGACCGCGACGGTCTATGCCCAGCCCGTCATTACGGTCATCATCAACAACCGGACGCTCGGCATGGTCCGGCAGTGGCAGGAGATGTTCTATTCGGAGCGCTATAGTCAGGTAGACTTGCAAGCGTCCCCGGATTTTGTTAAACTATGTGAGGCGTACGGCGGCGTGGGCCTCCGGGCCACCACGTCCGCCGAACTGCGCGACGCATTGATCACGGCCAAAGCTGTCATGGACCGCCCGGTCGTCATCGACTGCGTCGTCCCGACCGAAGAGAACGTCTATCCCATGATCCCGTCCGGGCAGACGGTTTCCGAGATGATGGTCCGCACCGACCTGGAGGCGGTGAAAGCCAGCGTCCACGCCGATGGCTCGGAATGGTCGTTCTCCAACGAAGAGGCCGTCCTGGCGCAGTATGTGGAAGTGACCCAGGCCATAGCGCAAGAAGCGACCGAAGGGTAATCGTGCCATATCCGGTTTCCGTGCCGTGCGATCACGAAGCGGCGGAGGCGTGGCACGGAAACGAGATGAGGCTGACATCTACCATGCAAATTGAAGAACTCGAACACGACGCACTGTGGCGTTACTATCAGCGAGGCTATCACTGCCTGATTCGCAGCGGGCTCTATTTTCGGCAGATCCTGCGTCCCGCGCTCTCGCACGTCTATTTTCAGCGGGCCGTGCCTCTGTTCGTAAAGTATGCCGAGGCCAATCATGGCAGCGGCGATCTGCCTGCCGGTTTCTCGGAACAGTTGAGCGCCTGTCCGCTCTCCCCGCGAGACCTGCTGCATCTCGACTATGCTATCTGCCTGGGCTATGCCGAGGCGCAGGGACATCGGAACGCCTCCCTGACGGCACTGCCCGTCATGACATGGCCGGGGTTCGGCGGCGTCAACGGCGTGTTTATTGCGGCGGACGCGCATCTGCTTTCCGAGATCACGAGTCCGATCATATCCGAAACGGACGACGATCCATTCGACGACCTCGACGACGATCTTCTCGACCCGGACGACGACGACGATTCCAAGCCGCCTTTCGATCTCTAGGCAGCCAACCCATGTTTTTTCAGGACCGTCTGGGCGGGCTTCGTCCCGGCTTGTGGCGAACGAGGAGAAAGACGAATGACCAACATGATGAGTACTTCCATAGTGGCGCAGTTGCAGCAGCAGCACACCATCACGGCGCTGGTGGAAAACCACGCCGGCGTCCTGGCCCGCGTCGCCGGGCTGTTCGCCCGGAGAGGCTATAACATCGAGTCTCTGGCGGTCTCCGTGACCGACAAAGAGGAGATCTCGCGCATGACGATCGTGGTCGGCGGCGATCACCGGGTGCTGGAGCAGATCACCAAGCAGCTCAACAAACTGGTGGAAGTCATCAAGGTCGTGGACTACACCGAAACGGCGGCCGTCGAACGCGAACTCGCGCTCATCAAGGTCAATGCCGAGCCTAAAGACCGCAGTGAGATCATGCAGATCGTCGAGATCTTCCGGGGCCGCATCATCGATATGAGCGACAAGACATTCATCGTCGAAGTCACCGGCGGCACCGACAAGCTGGACAAAATCACGCATCTGCTGGAGTCTTACGGCATCCGTGAACTCGTTCGTACCGGTATCATCGCCATGGCGCGCGGCGCGAAAACGGCCAACCGCTCCGGTCGCGATGGCGACTGAGCCGAATGCTGTCTACGCAAAGCACGATGACTCTGGTTCTGACGCCGCTTCGTCCAGAGGACGGCCCGGCGAAATCCTTCGGAGGAAAGAAGGATTTGGGGTGCCTGAAGGGCTTCCTGTCGAATGCGCGTAGTGAGGGACGACGTCCCTTGACCGGCCGCGACGGCGGCTAGCCGGAAGGATTGGTCATGGGCGAGTTGCGGGAGATTGTAGAGTTGGCGGCAGTGGAGCGACTGTTTCTGATGCTGGCCATACTCGGTCCGATTGCTGGCCTGGTTATCGGCACCGTCCTAGGACGGCGGCGTAACCACCTGCGCGAATACACGATCACCGGCCTGCTGATCGGGCTGCTCGGAACGTTGAACTGGCTGCTCTGGCGCGTCTACAACGCCCTTACCGACGCGAACGGCCTGGACAGCGTCAAGGGCCTGGGCATCAACCTCGCCCTGTTTGTCGCGGTAGGCGCCGCACTCGGCTTCGGCTACACTGTCTGGCTGCGTCGAACGCCCACTGTTCCGTCCCAGGACGAACCAAATCCAGAAGTGAAGTGACGCGCCAACATCCCAACAACAGGGCGCGCACAAGACGAAAGAAGGAGAACAAAGACGTTATGGCAGCAAAGGTCTATTACGATACAGACGCGGATCTGGACACCCTTAAAGGCAAAAAAGTCGCGGTCATCGGCTACGGCAGTCAGGGCCATGCCCATGCTCTGAATATGCGCGAGTCCGGCGTGGACGTGATCGTCGGGCTGCGGCCCGGCAAGTCCTGGGATGCAGCCGAGGGCGATGGCCTGCCGGTCTTCACGGTCGCGGAGGCCACCAAACAGGCCGACATCATCATGATCCTCGTCAACGACGAGTATCAGGCAGCGGTCTATAAAGAGAGCATCGAGCCGCATCTGGTTCCGGGCAACGCCATCGCGTTCGGGCATGGGTTCAATATCCATTTCGGACAGGTCGTGCCGCCCCCGTATATCGACGTCTTCATGGTCGCTCCGAAGGGACCGGGCCATCTGGTGCGCCGCGTCTACTCCGAAGGCAAAGGCGTTCCCTGCCTTATCGCCATTCATCAGAACCATACCGGTGATGCCAAGAATATCGCCCTCGCCTATGCAAAGGCCATCGGCGGAACCCGCGCAGGCGTCCTGGAGACCACGTTCCAGGAAGAGACCGAGACCGATCTGTTCGGGGAGCAGGCCGTGCTGTGCGGCGGCGCGACCGCGCTGGTCAAAGCGGGCTTCGAAACCCTGGTCAATGCGGGATATCAGCCGGAGATCGCCTACTTCGAATGCCTGCATGAGCTGAAGCTGATCGTCGATCTGATGTACGAGTCCGGCATCGCCGGGATGCGCTACTCGATCTCCGACACCGCCCAGTTCGGCGACATGACCCGTGGCCCCAAGATCGTCGATGACCATGTCCGCGAGACGATGAAGGAGACCCTGCGCCAGATTCAGAGCGGTGAGTTCGCCCGGGAGTGGATCCTGGAGAACAAGGCCGGCCGGCCGGTCTTCCGTGCGCTGGAGAACAAGGACCGCAATCATCAGATCGAAACCGTCGGGCGCGAACTGCGCGCGATGATGAGTTGGGTCAAGAGCAGCGTTCCGCAGGCGACCACGCAGGTTGTCGAAACGGCGGAACAGACACAGAGCAACGAGCGCGTCAACCGCGTCGAATGGCGCGGCTAGAACGCCGCAAGCGAGAGGAGTAAGTCCATGGCAAACCGAATCTACATCTTCGATACCACCCTGCGCGACGGCGAACAGTCGCCGGGAGCTTCCCTCAATGTGGAAGAGAAACTCGAGATCGCGCGGCAGCTCGAACGGCTTGGCGTGGATGTGATCGAGGCCGGGTTTCCTATCTCCTCTCCGGGCGATTTTCAGGCCGTACAGGGTATCAGCCGCCTTATCAAGAACGCCACGGTCTGCGGGCTGACCCGTGCCGTGCAGAAGGACATCGATTCGGCGGC
Organism: Chthonomonadales bacterium; assembly: GCA_038217285.1. Lineage (GTDB taxonomy): Bacteria > Armatimonadota > Chthonomonadetes > Chthonomonadales > Chthonomonadaceae > JANXLO01. Next base: position 15,427 of record JBBQPO010000053.1, on the reverse strand, counting down.
GGAGGCCCTCAAAGACGCGGTACACCCCCGTATCCATACGGGGCTCGGCGTCTCCGATAGCCACTTACAACATAAGTTTCGACTGACGCGGGAACAGGCGATGGAGCGCGGAGTCGCCGCCGTGAAACATGCGCGGAACCATGTGGCGGAGGTCGAATATTTTCTGGAAGATTCGGGGCGGGCCGACCGTGACTATCTGTGCCAGGTCATCGATGCGGTTATCAAAGCCGGAGCGCGGATCATCAACATTCCGGATACGACCGGTTACACCACGCCCGAAGAGTACGGGGCGCTGATCGCCTATGTGATGGAGCATGTCGCCAATATCGACAAGGCCGTCATCAGTGTCCACTGCCACAACGACCTGGGCATGGCGACGGCGAATTCGCTGGCGGGCGTCCGCAACGGCGCGCGGCAGATCGAATGCACTATCAACGGGATCGGTGAGCGCGCCGGCAATACCAGCCTGGAAGAGGTCGTGATGGCGATGAAGACGCGCCGCGACATCTACGACTGCGAAACCGGCATTGTGACGCAAGAACTCTATCGTACCAGCCGCATGGTGAGCGCCTCGACAGGTATTCTCGTTCAGCCAAACAAAGCCATCGTCGGCGCCAACGCCTTCGCGCACTCCTCTGGTATCCATCAGGACGGCGTGTTGAAAGAGCGGTCCACCTACGAGATCATCGATCCGGCAGATGTCGGTATCCATGAGAGCAAGATCGTCCTGACTGCACGTTCCGGGCGTCATGCTCTGCTGCACCGACTGGAGGTGCTCGGCTACACCTTTACCGACGAGCAGATCGAGAAAGTCTACACGCGCTTCCTGGATGTGGCCGACCGCAAAAAAGAGGTCTACGATGAAGACCTGGAAAAGATCGTTCAGGACGAAACCAGCGCCGTCCATCAGACCTACGAACTCCTGCACGTGCAGGTCTCCTGCGGCGACAAACTCGTTCCGACCGCGACGGTCAGCATCCGTGATTCTCAGGGGCGTGAACTCATCGACTCGTGCCACGGAACCGGCCCGGTGGATGCGGTCTACCGTGCCATCAACCGTATCGTGGGGGTGGAAAACGACCTTATCGAATTCAATATTCAGGCCGTGACCCAGGGCATCGATGCCCTCGCCGACGTGACCATCCGCATTCGGCGCGGTAACGACATATACACGGGGCGCGGGGCGCATACCGACATCGTCGTTGCCAGCGGCAAAGCGTACGTGCATGCCTTGAACAAGCTCGTCAGCCGCATGACGCCTGCAGCCCAGGAACAGACCCTCGAACACGTCTGAGTCCCCGCTCCATACATGCCTCGAGTCGTCCGGCCCACATGTCGAGGCCGGACGTCTCCGGTTTACTCAGGCCGCGAAATCGGCGGCTCCTCGTCTGCATCAAAGGAGACCTTGTCGTAGATCTCAGCGAGTGGGAGTTGACATTTGATCGAAGCCAGAGACAGCGCCTCCGCCGAACCGTCCAGCGCATTGTAAAGCCAGAACTCTCCGTTTCGGACATAATGTTCTACCCTCATTCTGTCCTGTGAAATCAACACATAGTCCTGCAGGGAGGCGATCTGACGATAGTAGGCAAACTTGTCGCCCCGGTCATAGGCTGCTGTCGTAGGCGAAAGCGTCTCGACGATCACAGTCGGATTCAACAGGGTGTCGAGTTCGCCATCTTCGAACCGTGGCTCACCACACACTGCCACGACATCGGGATAGGTATAGAACCTTGCCCCTTCCAGCCGCACACGCATATCGGCGGCATAGACTTCGCAGGGACGTCCCTTCAAACTGTTACTGATCTCACGCGTCATGTTCACCGAAATGAGATTGTGTCTGCGCGTTGCGCCCGACATCGCGACTATCTGCCCGGCAACATATTCGTGCCGGTACTCTGCCTGCCGCTCCCGCACCAGATACTCCTCTGGACTGACTTCCAAATCCGAAATTTCCGTTGCCATTTTCCCGGCCCTCCTCTTCTTACTCGTCTACTCTCTGCGTATTCTGGAACCTGGAAGAGATCGAACTTTCGTTCCCGTAAATTGAAATGGATGGCCTCGGACCGTAAATAGGTGCAACGTTTATAGTTCTGGAATGTCAAGAAGGGAACGCACGCGCAACAGGCAGGCACCGGTGTTTTGGGACAATAGACAAACCGGTGTGATATTTGTCATAACTCCTCCTTGGCATTGTAGGTTATAATACCTGTGGCGTCCGGAAAACGACAGCGACCGGGAACATTCCGGCGACCTGTTCAGTCCAAACAGTTGGCAATGTTTTTGTGTTCTACGTCGCCTCTTGGTTCCCCATATCGATCCCCGAAGGATTTACGATGCACAGTATCCATGAACTGTTGGAAATCGCCATTCGACATAAGGCTTCCGATCTCGTTATCAAGGCCGGTGCCGTGCCGGCCCTGCGTGTAGACGGTCGAATGCAACTGACGGAACTGCCCATCATCAGCGCGGAAGCTACCCGGGAACTCGCTTACGAGATCATGTTCAGTTCTGCCCGCGATACTCTGCTGCAGGCTCCCAACCTCGACGACATCGGGGCGGAAATGGACGATCCCGAAGCGCGAATGAAAGAGCTTGAAAAGCGTCAGGAAGTCGACCTCGTTTTTACGATCCCCTCCCTGGCACGGGTGCGCGCGAACCTCTTCATGCAGCGCGGCACCGTGGGCGCCTCGCTGCGGCTTATACCGCTGCATCCTTTCACGATCGATGAGCTGACGCTGCCGCCCGTTCTCAAAAAATTGGTACTGGAGCCGCAGGGGCTCATCATCATCACCGGCCCCACCGGCTCCGGCAAGACCACCACCCTCGCGGCGTTGATCGAAGAGATCAATCGGCACAAGTACGCCAACATCTTCACGATCGAAGAGCCGATCGAATACCTCTTCCGAGACCGTAAGAGCGTCGTACATCAGCGTGAGGTCGGTCAGGACACGCAGTCATTTGCAGCGGCGCTGCGCAGCGTCACCCGGCAGTCGCCGGACGTTATCGCCATCGGGGAGCTGCGCGACAAAGAGACGATGGATGTCGCGATGATGGCGGCCGAGATCGGTCACCTTGTCATCACCACGCTGCATACCACATCGGCGGCGGCGACCGTCGATCGGATCGTGAACAGCTTCCCGCAGCACATGAAGCGCCAAGTCTGCCAGCAGTTGTCGGCTTCGCTGCTCTGTGTGACTTCGCAGCGGCTGGTACACCGGACCAATGGCCAGGGACGCATTCCCGCCGTCGAGATCATGACCGCTTCCCCGATGGTCAAAAAGCAGCTCGAGGACGGCGATACCGTCGACCTCTATAACTGTATTCGCGAGGGCGGACATTTCGGGATGAATACGATGAATCAGGCTCTCGAAAAGCTGGCGCTGGCGAAAGTCATCTCACACGACGAGGCGATTCAGTTTGCGGGCAACCAGGCCGAAATGCGCCAGATGCTGCGCAACACCAAATAGGCCGTCCCAAGGCCCGGAAGTCGCTCGCTCCGCCGTCGCCGTCGAACTTCGCGGAACATTTCGACCGTCCGCTGCGTGTTTCCTATGGAACGTGGAATCAACCATTGCCATGGGAAGCGAGGGACAGGGAAGAGCATGCAAGCGGAACAGAAACGAGCGGTCGTTATTGTCAATACCAGATCACGGCGCGGACAGGAGTGGTACCCCAACGTGATTGCGACGCTGCCCAAACATGGCATCGTCATCGAAAAGGCGATGCCTTTCACGGACTCCAAACGCATGGTGCAGGCGGTGAAGGACGCTATCAAGGCCGAGACGCCGCTGGTCATTATCGGTGGCGGTGACGGAACTCTGGGCTCCGTGGCCCGTCACTTCATCGGAAGCAAGTCGGTGCTGGGGGTGCTGCCGCTCGGAACGGGCAACCAGTTCGCCCGCGATCTCTGCATAGGCGCCAACGTCGAGACGGCCTGTGAAGTCATCGGATCCGGCAAGGTTATCGGAGTCGATGTCGGGTTCGCCGGCAGCGACTACTTTCTCACCGTCGCCACGGCAGGGCTGACGACTCTGATCGCCCAGGAGCTGACCAACGATGCCAAACGCAGGCTTGGTCGCTTCGTCTACGTGTTCGCACTGGTGCGCGCCATCCGACGCCTCCGCCCCTTTCACGCCAAGCTGGTCACCCCGCAGCACACATTCGCATTCGATACCATCCAGGTCGTGATCGGAAACGGTCGATTTCACGCCGGACCGTTTCCCCTGGCGCCCGACGCCGCCATCACCAACGGCAACCTGACTGTCTACGCGTTGGCGAGTCGCAGTCGCTGGGAGTTGGTCCGCTTCGCGCTCCACCTTCCTGGGGGGCATCACGTCGATCTCGTGGAAGTGCCCACGTTTCATACCACCGGTGGAACGCTCACGACAACTCCTATTCAGAAGGTAACCGTGGACGGAGAGATCGCCGAAAAAACCCCACTGACGTTTGGAATCCGCCCCCGCGCCCTGCAAGTCATGGTTCCCCAGGACTTTGCGGACTGACCTTTTGTCTCCACGTTCTCGATAAAGCAATAATTTCGGCAGTATTCCGGGGCATAAATGGCGTATTGAATAGAGTCACCCTATAACAAGCCCCAACGAATGAGAACCGTGCCTCCGGCGGCTTCTCGATGAGGAACTGCGTGAACCCTGCTGAACTGGCGCAAACGGCGCAACGGATTGCTGAAGCGGTCGAAACCGCCATCGTGGGTAAACAGGAGACGGTGGAGCTGGCCCTGGCGGTTCTGCTCTCCAACGGACATCTGCTGATCGAAGATATTCCCGGCGTGGGCAAGACCACGCTGGCGAAAGCCCTGGCGCGGGCGCTCGGCCTCTCTTTCAAACGCATTCAGTTCACGCCCGATATGCTTCCTTCGGACATCACGGGCTCCTCCATCTACAATCAGAAGACGGGGGAGTTCGAGGTGCGCCCCGGCCCGATCTTCGCCAACATCGTCCTGGCCGACGAGATCAACCGTACTACGCCGAAAACGCAGGCGGCGCTCCTGGAATGTATGGAGGAGCGACAGGTGACGATCGACGGGACGGCGCAGCCACTGCCCTCTCCCTTCTTCGTCATCGCCACGCAGAACAACATCGAAATCACCGGGACTTATCCCCTGCCGGAAGCCCAGCTCGACCGCTTCACGGGTCGTATCACTATCGGTTACCCGACCCGTGAAGCGGAGAAGCAGATCCTAGTCGGTCAGCGTCATATGAAGCCGGTCGACAGCATCACCGCCGTCGTCAGCGCACCGGAGATCCTGGCGATGCAGTCGGCTGTACGCGATGTCTTTGTCAGCGAGGCGCTGCAGGACTATATCCTGGATGTGGTGACGGCGACGCGGCAGTTGCCTGCGGTTTCGCTCGGGGCCAGTCCGCGCGGTTCGTTGAGCCTGCACTATGCGAGCCAAGCCTGGGCGGCGATCCACCATCGGGACTATGTCAAGCCCGATGATGTCAAGGCGCTGGCCCCCATTATTCTGGCGCACCGTCTGATCGTTCGTCCGGAGCAGCGCGTGCGCGGCGTCACGGCGACCGCCTGTGTGGCCGAAGCCCTCGCCCGCTGTCACGTTCCCGACGGTATCCAGACTCGCAGATAAGCTTTTTGCCCTGTTGGGACGTCGGACAGTAGCTCCACCCATGTAATTCGCCCGTTTCCACTGAACGGAGGTGAGACCGTGCAGTACCATAAATGGATATTCCTGGGATTCGGTGCGCTCTGCCTGCTGGTTGTCGCAGGCCTGTTGAACGCCGGTCATCTCTACTATATGGCTGCCATTCTGCTGACCCTGCCCCTGATCTCCTATGGGCTGGGATGGTACGCTCTGAACGGCCTGACGCTGCGGCGAGAGATGCCTTCCGATTCCTGGGCGGGTGAGGAGAGCGAGGTCTGCTACATCATCGAGAACCCCTCTCCCGTCGCCCGTTTTTTTCTCTCCATTCGCGAGGTGTTTCCCGCCTGGATCGCGCCATTGCAGGAGGAGCCTGTCCTCTTCAACGTCGCTGCGAAAGACACGACGCGTATCTTGCAGTCCATCCACTTTCGGCGACGCGGCGTCTATCACGCCACAGGCTTCGACGTGACGGCCATCGATCCGCTGGGCGTCTTCGCGTTTACACGCCGGGTACACAGCGCCGGGGAGTTGATCGTCTATCCCATGCCTGGCCCTCCGGTGCGTCTGCCTGCGCTGGGAGCGGAGCGCTACGGTTGGCAGGAGGCGACTTCGTCGATGCTCCGCGGCTCCAGTGTGGAACCGGACGGAGTACGCGCCTACGCTGCAGGCGACTCGCTGCGGCATATTCACTGGCGACAGACGGCGCGTACAGGCAACCTGACGGTGATCCAGTACGAGGAAACACTTTCTCAGCATCTTGTGCTGGTTCTCGATCTAATGCACGGCACGGATATCGGCAATGGCGTGCAGACCACGCTGGAATACGCGATTCGGCTGGTGGCGAATCTGGCGCAGCAGGCCGTTCAGCAGGGTGCCGAAGTACGCCTCCTTCTGCCCTCCATTCCGCAGTTGCAGGGCTATCCCACGACCTTGACTGGGCGGGGACAGGAGCACCTGCATCTGCTTCTGGACGTCCTGGCCCGTGTCGAGGCGGACGCGGTCATGCCGGTGCGTGAACTGCTGCGGCAGGTTGGCGAGCTCACGGCGGGGACGCGCCTGGTCGTCTTGACCTCGCAGACCGAACCGGGCTTGCCGGAGGCGCTCGCCCACTATACGGCGACCGGCGCGGATGTCGCGGTCGTCTATCTGGATCCCTGCACGTTCGACACCACCCGCCGCCGACCGGTCGGGCGGGAACCCTTTTTTGCGGAGCTGCTCAGCATTGGGGCTCATCCTCTGGTGATGGGGGCAGACGCGGAACAGGAACTACGAATCGAGGCTATCTCCAGTGAACGTCTCTAATCTACCGCTGCCTGCGCCTGATAGACAGGACTCGGCCGACACAGCACGCATTTCCGTTTCGATGCGAGGTGACACGACCCGCAGCGATAGCGATGCCCCTGCCAGCCCCTGGCTCTATCTTGCAGGCGCCATCGTCACGCTGTCCGCGCTCTACGCCGTCAACTTCAGCCTTGAAGACTCGGGCTTTGCCATCCTGACGTACCTGCTGGCGACCGGCGGCTATTGCGCGAGTTACATACTGCGGGTGCGCGGGATATCGCTGCGTGGGCTGCAGGTTCCGCTGCTGACACTGCTAGGCTTCTTCTTCCTGCTCAGCTTGCTCTTCAGTCACGGTGCCACCAGTGGCGATTCGCCTTCACGAAGCCTTCAGATCGCCCTGACATGGGTGGCGATTCTGCACGCCTACACATTGACCAACAATGCGGCGGTGCTCTTCGCCTGCGTCCCCGGTATGACGCTGATCGCACTCGTCAGCACGTCGACAACGGAGGTCGAAGCCCAAAACGCTTTCCTCCTCTTTTTTAGCGCGGCGACCTTTCTGCTGATCCACGAAAACTACCTGCGAACCCAGGCGAATACGCTCCGCAAGTCGGGGGAGGAAAGGCGATCCGTCCTCTTCGGCAGCCAGTTCGCCCTGGCAGTCGGCTGTTTTCTTGGCGCAATCATACTGGCACGTTTGACGGTCCTTCCCATGCAGTTCTTCGGCGAACGGCTCTTCCCCCAGGGAACGTTAAGTGCGATCCGGGGAGCGATCACAAAGTCCGTGCCTGGTGCCCTCAACAGCAACGAACAAAACAACTATGAGCTCGCCTCCGGTCCTGTGACAGCGACGGATAGCCCGGTACTGGAAGTTCATTGCGCCGAGCCCCTCTACTGGCGCGCCGGAACCTTTGATAAGTACACCGGACACAGTTTCCAGAACAGCGCCAAGTTCGAGCACCTTTCGAGCACGACACAACAACAGGCGTATCTGGAAAGCTACTCCAATAAGCCCCAGGATGCAAGCCAGGACTCACGGGGGCATTTCCAACTCTCTCCTGGTCGGTGGGATCTGGACGAGCGAAAAATGAACGGCAGTCGGCTGGTCCGTCAACACTTCAAAATACTGGGTGTAGGCTCCAAGCAGATTTATGGAGCCGCCCGGATAAAAGAACTGGAGATAAAGACGCTCAACATTCAGACGGACTATGTGGGCGCACTGAACCCGAGCGTCTCCCTACAGGCGGATGCCGAGTACGACGTCGTCTCGGTGGCGCCGTCCACCTCCCCGGACGTACTGCGCGCCGCTCCGGCAGGTCAGATTCCTGACGAAATTTCCCGCGTCTACCTCCAGCGCGGGACGTTCAGCAACCCCGTATTGGCGGACCTGGCTGCTAAGTGGACCAGGGGCCTGACAAACAACTATGATAAGGTCATGGCCATTCAGCAAAACATCGGTGCGAGCTGCAAGTACAACCTGAATACCCCTGCCGCGCCAAGCGACCGCGATCGAGTCGCCTATTTCCTAACCGAGTCCAAAATGGGCTACTGCGACAGCTTCGGCGCGGCCATGACCATGATGTGCCGCTACGCTGGCATCCCAGCCCGTATGGCGCTCGGGTTCCTGCCCGGCGATGAGGCCAGCTCCCATACCTATATCGTGAAAGACAAACATCGCCATATCTGGACGGAGGTCTTTTTTCCGAATGTCGGATGGGTGACGTTCGATGCTACCGCAGGCGCGACCGACATCACCGCCCGAAACGACCCCTCGAAGAAGAAGAGCCTCTCACTCTTGGCCTGGCTGGGGAAGCAGGGCATGGGTCCGAAAGTGATCGAGCTGATCCTGGTGCTGCTCGTCGGCTATCTCGTGAAAACTGAGTTGATCGACCGTATCAAGCCCTTTGGAAGAGTGCCGGGCAGAAAAGGTCTCACCCGTCCACCCCGAAATCCAGCGATCCTCGCCGCGTACAGCGCCGCCATCAAACTGTTCGCCCGACGCGGTCTGGTCCGCCCTTCGAACATGACGACGGTCGAGTTTGAGACGATGATCCACGCTCGGATGGCGGCTTCGGCAGCCGGTGCCGCCCTGACCGAACTGACCGAACTCCATGACCGTTACTACTACGGCAAAGGGATCGCTCCACCGCAGGAGGTGAAGCGGGCGGAAGACGCCCTGCATCGCCTACAGGAAGCCCTCCGTCAGTTCAAGGGCGACCCAGGAAAGACAGTTCCCGCCCGGAAGACCGGATCGGTATGAAGCCCCGTCTTGTCGTCATCGGCAGCGCGAATATGGATCTCGTTGTACGCTCGGCACATATTCCAGCTCCCGGCGAGACAGTCCTGGGAGAAGCGTTTCGGCAGATTCCGGGTGGGAAGGGCGCCAATCAGGCGGTCGCCGCCGCCCGCCTGGGCGCGGAGGTCACCTTTGTAGGGCGTGTCGGCCCGGACCTCTTCGGGGAGGCCATCCGGGTCGGTTTGCAGGCCGATGGTATCGATACCACCTTCCTGCAAACCGACCCGACAGAACCGACAGGCGTCGCGCTGATCGGTGTCGATGCGAAGGGACAAAACGCGATCACGGTCGCGTCCGGAGCGAACTATAAGGTCACGGCGAGCGATGTCGAGCAGGCGTTCTCCGCTATCGAAAGCGCGTCCGCCGTCCTTCTCCAGATGGAGATCCCCGTCGAGACCGTCCTCTATGCCGCACAACGAGCCCACGCCGCCGGTGTTCGGGTCATCCTGAATCCGGCTCCCGCCTCTCCTACCGCCCCCCTGCCCGATTCGCTGCTGACGCAGATCGATGTGTTGACACCGAACGAACACGAAGCTGCGGCTCTGCTCGGCTACGAGACAATCGACGGCCTTGATTGGGAATCGGTGGCCTCTCGTCTGCTGGACCGGGGCGTCAAGGCTGTTGTCGTCACTCTGGGCGAAAACGGATGTGTCCTGGCGGATGGCACGGGCATTCGTCGCCTACCGGCCTTTGCCGTTACCGCCGTCGATACCACGGCCGCCGGGGACTGCTTCACGGGCGCACTCGCGGTAGCTATCGCGGAAGGCCGTTCGCTGGACGAGGCGGCCCGGTTTGCCGCCCAGGCCGCCGCCATCTCCGTCACGCGAGCGGGCGCGCAGCCCTCCCTCCCGACCCGCTCCGAAGTCGAGGCCGCCCTTCCAGTACGCGTAACGCCGCAGAACTAAATTCATCTGGCCGCATATCGATCTAACGACCTGAAAAGAACAGGCGTTGGCCTGACCGCCGGAGGCAATACCCTGCTCTCTCCTGTAAGTCCTGATATAATAGAGAGAAGATGAAACCGGAGGTAAGACACATGGCACACGTCTATGAAGGAACGCCCGAACAACTCATCAAGCAGTTCAGCAAACTGTCGAAGACTCGGAAAATACAAGGTGACGGTTATTTCCGAGGAACCGGAGGCGACTGAAATGCAGCCGAAGATGATCATATTCGGCATGTTTCCGCAACTCCAGGCACTCACAGAAGAAGATTTCAAGAGCGCCGAATGGCGGGGTGAGGACATCGATATTTAGTGGCAACCAAGCACTTCTTCGATACTCATCTACCCGTATAAGGTAACGGTTGGACTTCGAAAGTAATCCCATTGGCCATTGACGAACTATAGTAAATCGGCTATAATTGGGTCGAAGGGAACCGATAGCATGGAAATTAACCTTCGTCCCGTTTACTGGGTGGGTTCTTCTCGGGATGATGTAAGAGAAATGCCGGAAGACGTGAAGGATGTGGTGGGAAAGGCTCTGCTCCAAGTGCAATTTTGGGGGCAAGCCTCATAACGCCAGTGTCCTTCGTGGTTTTAGTGGAGCCAAAGTACTGGAGATCAAGGACGATTATGATGGCGACACCTATAGATGCATATACACCGTCCGTTTTGCAGAAGCCGTCTATGTGCTCCACGCATTTCAGAAGAAGAGCAAATCAGGAATCCGGACTTCTCAACAGGATGTCAATACTATCAAATCGCGTCTCAGTGATGCCGATAAGCACTACAAGGCGCTTTATGGGGTCAAAAAGCAATAGGAGAAAGAGTATGGAACCAGAGATTCAGGAGGGAAGCGGTAACGTTTTCGCCGATCTAGGCCTGCCCAATCCGAGTGATCGACAGGCCAAAGCCCGTATCGCTCTCTACATAGAACATCTAATAGCCGATGCAAAATGGACGCAAACTGAGGCCGCACAGCGTATGAATCTGTCCCAACCCGATGTCAGCAACATCGTTCGTGGACGTTTGAGTGGGTTTACAATAGACCGACTGTTTCAATGCCTCGATGCACTGGATCAAGAGATTGAAATCGGCATAAAGTCGCGGAAAACCGACGACCCAAAAGAGAGAGTGCTGGTCCTTTATCGATGAAGATACTTGGTTGACGACATCAGTAATACAAGAGCGCAGTATGATTCCCCGGTGCAATACGTTCGAAGATATGCGGAGATTGTTCAGCCTGATCTTCTCAAGATACCTCGGTCCAAGAGAGATCAAGGCCTTCTCCGGGTTGGTCGCGTAAGGGAAGACAGGAGATTAGCATGACGATCACATCCGCAGGATAATGCTCGCTATAAGCCAATACCTTCGCCAAAACGAGTGGCGCATCCTGAATGAGAATAGGGCTTTCGGATCGAAGTTGTAGACGCCAATCCAACAACTGTCGAAGGCCGAAAACCCATGATTCCTATTTTACCACTCTTACTCGCCCTTACACCCGAGTTGACCAAAACTTCCTGTCGGCAACTGCATTCTATCGTCGTGGCCATGCTCGCCATGACCGGACGCATCACTCAGTTAGGTATCTCCCGATGGACCCCAACAGGAGCCAGCTACCGCACCGTGCATCGCTTCTTCCATACCAAGATCGACTGGGAAGCCATCCAATGGCGCTTCTTCGAGTTGTTTTGTTACGATCCCGAGGGCGTCTATCTCCTTGGTTTTGACAACCCGGTTTGGCCCACTTCGATATTCGAGATTGGCCCACCTACGAGGGTAAATCGAAACGGTTGTGGACGCCTCCTTTCCGAATACTCGCCACTGTCCCTACAGGCTCAGAGCCAGCGATTTTGCCGCAGGGAACGGGCCGCAGGCCCGAGAGCGAAGGGAAAATCGCCTCGGGCGCAACAGCAGGTCCGGACGAACCTTACGAGAGTAGATCGCCCAAGGCATCGAAGACGCTTTCCACCGAGGTGATCTTCTCTTGATGTGCTTCGCCGCGTTCGCTCTCTTGCCAGTTCTCAGAGCGATCCTCGCAATAGTCCTGCATCTCACGCAGGCTACCTGCGATCAACTCATGAGCCGCTTTGAACGAGGCATTCCAACGCGCCCCCCCAGGCAGACTGGCAATAATTGGGAGCGAAGGCAACCCCTTGGCGGCAATCTCCGCCTGACGGGTCTGGTCACGGCGAGCGCGAAAAGCCGCCTGACGCGCCGCATTGGAAGCATGGATCTTGGGTTGAGGCATCAGATTGCCACTCCCGAAGCATTACGTAACGCTTCCGTCTCCTCAACTGCGTTACGCCGCTCCAGGGTGCGACAGAAGCGGACGGGCATATTTCTCTTCCGACGCGCGCCGAAGTCGAGGACGCCCTCTCCCCGCGTTGACGGGCCGCTGTCGCTTATGCTATACTTACCGCTGTGCCAGGGTCGCCTGGAGAGAAACGCGCGGCATTTGCCGGCCTTCTCCCCACACCGACACATCTTCCCACAGTGGATAGAATAGCCAGGAGGCTTCCGCGTGTCCGACAAAAAACGCGTTACTCGCCCCGCCAAGAACGCCAGCCCCGCCCTCACCACGGACGAACAGAGTCAGGTAGTTGCCGAACCGCCTCCTGCAGAGATACTTCCCGACACTTCCCGACGTACTATAATTATAGAGGAAATACCGGATGAACAGCAGGTCAACGACATTGTCGACCGCCTGCTGTCTAACCAACCAGAGGAGCAACCACGCATGTCCCCAACGGGAGAATTTGACGCCGATATCGTCGTTATCGGCTCCGGCCCCGGCGGTTACGTCTGTGCCATTCGCGCCGCCCAGCTCGGCGCGCGCACCGTCTGTATCGAGCGCGAAGCGAGCGAATGGGGCGGCACCTGTCTGAACTGGGGCTGCATCCCCACCAAAACGCTCATCGCCAGCACCGAGCGCCTGCATCATGTACGGACGGCAGCGGTGATGGGCGTGACCATCAGCGGCGAGATCGGTTTCGACTTCGCCAAGATGATGGAACGGAAGACGAAAGTCGTCACCACCCTGCGCGGCGGCGTCTCCGCCCTGCTGAAAAGCAATCATGTCCGCGCGGTCCTCGGTTCGGCCTCGCTGGTCGATGCCAATACGGTCGAGGTGGTGGGCGCCGACGGCAAAACCGAGCGCATCACCGCGAAGAATATCATCCTCGCGACAGGATCCGTGCCGATCATGCCGCCCGTTCCCGGCCTCGCGAAAGATCCGCTCGATCCCCGCGGTATCAGCAGCAACGGTATCTGGACGAGCGATGAAGCGGTCTATGCGAAAGAGTGTCCGAAACGCATGGTCGTGATCGGCGCCGGCGCGGTCGGCCTGGAGTTCGCCTATGTGTTCCGTAGCCTTGGCGCGGAGGTGGATCTGGTCGAGATCGCCCCGGAAATCCTGCCGACTGGCGACAAAGAGGTGGCCGCCGAACTGCGCAAGAGCCTCAAGAAGCAGGGCATCCGTTTCCATCTGAGTTCGAAAGTCACCAGGGTCGAGCAGAAAGATGGCGTCCGCATCGTCACCATTCAGGGCGAGCAGGAGACCAAAACCATCGAGGTCGATGTAGTGCTTGTCGGAGCGGGCCGCAAACCTCTTACCGAGGGCCTCAATCTCGAAAAGGTCGGCGTTCAGGTCGTGACGGAAGGCCCCATGGCGAAGCGAGGCGTCGTCGTAAACGACTATCTGCAAACGACGGTGCCGAACATCTACGCGATCGGCGATATTACGGGCAAGATGCTGCTCGCCCATCTCGGCTCCCACATGGGCATCGTGGCTTCGGAAAATGCCATGGGACATCAGGTCAAGATGGACTATCGCGCGGTCCCCGCTCCGATCTACACATCGCCGGAACTGGCCTCCGTCGGCTTGACCGAGGACGAAGCCCGGGCGAAGGGCTACGACGTGATGACCGGACGCTTCCCGTTCCGTCCTCTCGGCCGCGCCATGGCCCTGAACGAGCAAGAAGGCATGGTCAAGGTCATCACGGAGCGCAAATACGGGGAAGTTCTCGGCGTTCACATCGTCGGCCCCTACGCGACCGAGATGATCCATGAAGCGGTCGTCGCGATCAAGCTGGAAGCGACCATCGAAGAGTTGATGACGACGATTCACGCCCACCCCACCCTCTCCGAAGCGATGGGCGAAGCGGCGCTGGATGTCAAAGGCGAAGCGATCCACAAGATGCGCTGAGCGCACGACCGTTGTTTGAAGACGAGACTGGTTAAAACTGCAGGAGAACGCTGCGGAGGCGAAAGGGAGAGGCATGCAAACGAACACCCGAAGAGCGGTCTGTCTGATGGGACTGTTGGCCATCGTGGGGCTGACAGGCTGTCCCGGCCCCAAGTCGGAGACAACCGGAGGGGATACGCCGAAACCGGCCGACGGAACGAAGCCTGTGGCTGTGGCGGGCAAACGCTTCCGTGCGGCCCTGGTGCTCGATATCGGCGGTGTAGACGATAAATCGTTCAATGCCGCAGCCTGGGCCGGGCTGCAGAAGGCGCAGAAGGAACTGGGGCTCGGCACGGACGACATTAAGTATGTCGAGACGAAGTCGGCAGCCGACTACACCTCCAATCTGCGCACCTTCGCCACACAGGGCTACGACGTTGTGATCGCCGTCGGGTTCGCGATGGAGGACGCCCTGAAACAGGTCGCTGCCGAGTCGCCGGGCGTGAAGTTCGCCATCGTGGACGGCAACGCGCCTGCGGGAGCGACGAACTGTGTCTCTCTGAAGTTCAAGGAAGAGCAGGGCTCGTTTCTGGCCGGTTATGTCGCGGCGGCCGTCAGCAAGACGAAGAAGATCGGTTTCGTCGGCGGGATGCAGATCCCGCTGATCGAGAAGTTCGAGGCAGGCTACAAAGCCGGCGCCAAGGCGGCGGGTTTCGACCCCGAAAAGCAGGTTCTGGCCTCTTATACCGGCGACTGGAACGATGTCAGCAAAGGGAAAAATCAGGCGAATCAACTCTTTGGCAACGGGGCAGACATCGTGTTTCAGGCTGCAGGCAAAGCGGGCCTCGGCGTGATTCAAGCCGCTAAGGAGAAGGGCAAGGGCTTTTACGCCATCGGAGTTGATCGCGATCAGGATGATGAGGCTCCCGGCAGCGTCCTGACCAGCATGGTCAAGCACATCGATACCGCCGTCTTCGATACGGTAAAGAAGGCCAAAGACGGGCAGTTCGTCCCCGGCGAGCAGGTCTACGACGTGAAACAGGGCGGGGTCGGGTTGTCCGCAATGAAATATACGATCCGGGACGTACCCCCTGTCGTACTGGAAAA
>JBBQPO010000052.1:0-26503 GCA_038217285.1 Chthonomonadales bacterium | reverse complement strand
TCATCGACATGCTGCGCGACGTGGGGGAAGATCTCGCTCACCTCGATTCCGCTCTTGCCGTACTTCTGGAACGCGAACGGCGACCGGTAGGCAGCGCCCGTTTTGCGCTCCGTGGAGAGGGAGGCGGGCAGCGGCTTACCGTGATACTGCGTCAGCATCGGCTTGGGATCGAACGTATCGACCTGGGAGGGGCCGCCGTTCATAAAGAGATGGATGACCCGCTTGACCTTGCCCGGAAAGTGCGGCGAGCGCGGCGCGAGCGGATGCAGCGCGTTGGGCAGACTCTGTGCGGCAGCGGCGGAGCCGAGCATGCCCTCCTCGCCGAGCATCGCCGATAGGCTCAGCATGCCGAGGCCGGTGCCGCAGCGTTTCAGCAGTTCGCGGCGATTCAAAAACAGATCTTCCAACTCGGGTTTGTGATGGCTCATCATGGTTTGCCTCAGTCGATAAACAGGAATTCGTTGGTCAGGAGCAGGGCCTGGGTGTAGACCTCCCAGGCGGTCATCGGTTCGTGTGGGGCCGTGGAGACGGGGCCGGCAAAGTCCGCCGCCGCATCCCAGAGCCTCTGCACACCGTTCACCGCAGTCGGCGCGGCGGTGACTTCCAGGGTGGGCGCCCAGGAAAAACTGTCGGAGTTGACGTTCGCACGACTGGAGAGGACGAAATCGAGTGTCTCCCCGCGAATCACCGAGACGCCCTTCAGCGTGACATCCACCGCCGAGTTGCGCGCGACCCAGCCTCCGAGCGGGCCGGATCGACTGGAGACGATCATCGCCTCCACGCCGTCGCCGTCCGGCGAAGGGTGGTTCAGGCGACCCTGAATGTTGACCGTCATCGGGTAGGGCGCGGTCCAGCGCCGTATGGCGGAGTGCTGACTGTCGCCGGGATGCCCGCCGTCTGCGCGCAGGGTCACCCAGCCGAGTTTCGGGTCCGGAAGCTGAGGCCCGCCCTGCCAGGCGGTTCCGGTGAAGTGCGGCAGGCGGGTGAAGCTCTTGACGCGCCGCGTGATCGGGTCCACCTCGCCGTACCCGTTCTGCCAGGCTGCTGCCGGCGTCGGAGCCTCGGTGCGCTGGTTCTGCCAACCGCTCAGGAAGGTCAGGCTACGGGTGAGTTCCAGCGCGGTCGGAGCGCGCCCATAGACCTGTCGGAACAGGGCGCGCACACGTTCGGCCGGAGCGGATTTCGATGCGACCTCCGGGCGTGTGAGCAGGCTGCGCACCTGCTGAAGCACGAACGGACTGTTCATCAGGAAGAGCGCCTGCTGGGGCACGGTGGTCACACTGCGCTGGGGCGCATGAGCGCCTGGGTCCGCGAAGTCGAAGGTCCGGAGCAGGCCGGGCAGGTCCTGCCGGTCCACAAAGGCGTAGATAGTGCGGCGTCTATTGACGCCGAGCAGCGCCTGCACCGGGCGGCCTCCGACCGTTGTATCCAGGCTTCCGGAGAGCTGCAGGAGCGTATCGCGCAGGGGCTCGAAGTCCAGGCGCTGCCGGTTCATGTGTCCAAGCAGACGGTTTTCCGGATCCCGCTTTGCGGTCATCGGGGCCGGATCGCAGGATTGCTGATAGACGCTGGAGAGCAGGATAAGCCGGTGCAGGCGCTTGACGGACCATCCGTTTTCCATAAAGGAGGCGGCCAGGTAGTCCAGCAGTTGCGGCTGGGTCGGCGGCTCTCCACGCGTCCCGAAGTCACTGGGCGTATTGACCAGCGGCTTGCCGAAATGGTGCATCCAGACCCGGTTCACGAAGACGCGCGCCGTGAGCGGGTTGTCGGGGGAGGCGATGGCATCCGCCAGTTCCAGTCGACCGCTGCCTCTGGTAAAGGGTTGGCGAGCGTCGCCCAGAACCGCCTGCAGGTACTGCCGCTTCACAGGAGCGCCGGGCGTGCCGGGGTTGCCGCGCAGAAGGATATGCGGCTCGTCCGGGGTGGGGTTGTCCTGGACGACCATCGCGCGCGGTGGCGCCCCAGGGTCGTTCAGAACGAGCAGAGTGATCTGCTCGCCTATCTTATTGGCCTCTTCCGTCTTTTTGTCTTTCAGAAGTTGGGCCCGTTTCTGCGCCAGGGGGTCGAATTTCGCCAGAAACGTCTCATACGCTTTATGGTCGGCAGGCTCTCCGATCTGGGGCAGCTCCGGGGGCTCATGAATGCTGTTGAAGACGCCGTAGAGCGAATAGTAGTCGGCGGCAGGGATGGGGTCGAACTTGTGATCATGGCAGCGGGCGCAGCCCACAGTCATGGCCTGCAGGCCGCGGGTCACCACGTCGATACGATCGTCGATGATCTCCTGGCCGTTGCCCAGATAGCGGTTGCCAACGGTGAGGAATCCTAGTGCCGCCTGATCGCGCGGGTCCTGCAGAGGGATCAGGTCGGCGGCCAACTGCTCCCGGATGAACTGGTTGTAGGGCTTGTCCGCATTGAAGGCCCGGACGACATAGTCCCGATACGTGTAGGCGTAGGGGTAGATCCGGCCGGGGTCGCCGACGTTGCCGACGAGGTAGCCCAGGGTATCCGAATAGCGGGCGACATCGAGCCAGTGCCTGCCCCAGCGCTCGCCATAGAGAGGGGAGGCCAGCAGCCGATCGGCGACCTTCTCAAAAGCGTTGGGAGACTTATCGGAGACGAAAGCGTCGATCTCCGCCGGCGTCGGTGACAGCCCGATGAGATCGTAGGTGGCGCGGCGGAGGAGGGTGAGGCGGGAGGCGGGTGGGGCAGGCGACAGCCCTTTCGCTTCGAGTTTCGCGAGCACCAGTCGGTCTATCGGGGAGCGCACCCAGGCGACGTTTTTGACCTTCGGCAACGTGGGTTTGCGCACAGTCTGGAGCGACCAGAGGTGGCTGCGAGCTTCGGCCACGCGCTCCGCCATGCTCTTTGTGTGCGGCGCCGTGCCTGCGCCCGCAGGCCACGGAGCCCCCATCTTCATCCAGGCGGTAAAGTCTGCCACGACCTGCGCGGGCAGCTTGCCGGACGGCGGCATCTTCACGGAGCCTGTGTAGAGAAGGGCCTCCAACAGTCGGCTCTTTTCCGGACTGGTCAGGTCGATGACCGCGCCTCGGTCGCCGCCTTTCAGCAAGGCGATGCGGGAATCCAGGCGCAGGCCTGCGGACTGACTCTTCTCCCCATGACAGGAGAGACACTTCTCCGCCAGCACCGGGCGAATCTTCGTCTCAAAGAATGCCAGCGCCTCCGGAGTGGCAGCCGTTGTCTTATTCTCGGGCGATTGTGCGGCTCCCACCGTCAGGACCCCGAACACCAGCCCCCATATCCCCGCCATCCGGAAAAGGTTTCTGTACGACCCCATGCCTGTCTCGCTCCCTGGTCTATTGTACGCTTTTATTTCTCTACGAGCGGCGTCTGAACCTCCTGACGTCACCGGTCGGAACTGAAAGCTATGGACAAACAGGCGGGATCACAGCGCGAGAAGCCGCCTGGATCTATGACCACGCAAAAGTCGGAATGTTTCCGCACGACCGAGAACAGGGTAAACTTCGTGGGTATCCCCGAAGGAAGAGACGGGGCTGATCCGGTATTCAACGAAGGAAGCACAAATTATGATGGCGATGCGCGGGCCTATTCCAGGGCCCAAAAGACCGATAAAGAAGGAGACGCTGGGGCGCGTAGCGCGTTCCTTCCTCCCGTATAAGCCGCAGGTGGCGCTGACGGTTGGGGCGGTCCTGGTCTCCGCCGCTTTTGGCCTGCTGTCACCTTTCTTCCTCAAAATCACTATCAACGAGGGACTGCTCGCGCAGCGTCTCGATGTCGTCACGCGTTACACCGCGTATACACTCGTCGTCACCATTCTGGGAACGGCGCTTGCCCTCGGCTACGGCTATCTGAGCATCCTGGTCGGCCAGCGCATCATGCGCGACCTGCGCAACCAGCTCTACGACCATCTGCAGGGAATGTCGCTGCGCTTCTTTACCGGAACGCGGACGGGCGAAATTCAGTCACGGCTCGCCAACGATGTGGGCGGCATTCAGTCCGTCGTCAGCGATACCGCCGCGAATGTGCTCTCCAACCTCGCCATCGTTTTATCCACGTTGATCGCCATGTTCACGATGGACTGGCGGCTGACGCTGCTTTCAGTCGGCATTCTGCCCCTGTTCGCGGTCGTCGCAGCCAAAGTCGGGGACCTGTCGCGGGGGGTTCGGGGCAAAACGCAGTCGCAACTCGCGGAACTGAACGCCACGATGCAGGAGACGCTGAGCGTCTCGGGCATGCTGCTGACGAAGATCAGCGCACGGCAAAATCTGGCGCTGCAGACGTTCGAAAAGGAGAATCAGGCGCTCACGGAGCTGCAGATCAAACAGGCCATGATCATGCGCTACTTCTTCAACCTCATCGGTCTGACGTTCTCGATCACCCCTGTCCTGGTCTACTGGCTGGCCGGGTATCTGATCGTCAGCCAGCACGACAGCCATCTGAATCTGGGAACGATCGTGGCTTTTACTGCGCTGCAGTCCCGTCTGTTCTTCCCGCTCACCGGCCTGCTCAACGTGCAGGTGGAGGTGACGAGCGCGCTGGCCCTATTCGACCGTATCTTCGAGTATCTCGATCTGCCTCAGGAGATCCAGGATGCGCCGGATGCCAGAAAGATCGAGGCACAGGACGTGCGGGGCGAGGTCAAGTTCGAAAACGTCGGCTTTCGCTATGAGCCGGAGCAGGCGGCGCCTACGCTCCAGAACATCTCCTTTACGGCGCGTCCTGGCGAACTGGTGGCGCTCGTCGGAACCTCTGGAGCGGGCAAAACGACGCTGACGTATCTGATCCCGCGCCTCTACGACGTGAATTCGGGCAGCCTTCAGATCGATGGCCAGGACGTGCGGAGCATCGAACTGGCCTCCCTCAGCCGCATCGTCGGTATGGTGACGCAGGAGACCTATCTGATTCACGACACCATTGCGGCCAACCTGCGCTATGGCCGTCCGGATGCCACCGATGAGGAGCTTATCGCCGCAGCCCGCGCCGCTGCCATCCACGATCATATCGCCAGCCTGCCCGACGGCTACAATACCGTCGTAGGGGAGCGCGGATACAAACTGTCGGGTGGGGAAAAGCAGCGCATAGCCATCGCCCGCGCCATCCTGAAAAACCCGCGCATTCTGATTCTCGACGAGGCGACCTCCGCGCTGGATACACAGTCGGAACGGCTGATTCAAGCGGCTCTGGAGCCGCTCATGGCAGGGCGGACGACGTTCGCCATCGCGCACCGCCTCTCCACGATCCTCGCCGCCGACCTGATCCTGGTCATGGAACACGGGCAGATCGTAGAGCGCGGCACACACGCGCAACTGCTGGCTCAAAACGGCGCGTATACCCGCCTGTATGCCGCGCAGTTCCAAGAGACTCAGGAAGAAGCGGGCATACAGTCGGCATAGCCAGAACGAACGAGCCGTTTCGAGATGCAAAAAGGCTCCGTGCCAAAAAGACGCGGAGCCTCTTCACTCCCTCAACAGGCGCTCGTTCGGGAATCAGTACTCGCGTTTGATGGTGATTCCGGGCATGGGCACGGGATAGCGGTTTTTGGCGTCGGCGGGCAGCGGACCCGGAGAGTTCATCGTCAGTTTGTCGAGGCCGGGGGCGAACTCATGCTCGCAGTTGAGCATGTCCTCAAAGCTGATCTCCTGGCCGGTGTGCGCCGCCATACGGCCCATACTGGTGACCACGCTCGCCTCGACGCCGCGTTTGACCTCGTTGTAGGGCTTGTTGTTGCGGATGGCATCAACCAGCTCGTCCCACTCGTTCTGATAGGGGTTGCTCGTGTCCTTAGACTGCCAGACCAGGTTCGCCGGCGTTTCATTCTGGCCCTTATAGATGGCGGAGGGCGTTCCGCAGTCGTTGGCGGCGGAGGCAATGGCCACGCCCTTGGTCCCATGGACGTGACTCGAATAGATGCCTGCGGCGCCGTTCATACAGCGCCCGTCGAAGAAATACTTGCTGCCATCCGCGAAGGTGTACTCCACAGCATAGGTGTCTAAGTTCTGATCGACGAACGGAGTGCCATCGACATCCTGGCGGTAGTGGCGGCCGCCCAGCGCCTGAGCCTTGATCGGCCAGGCGTTCTTCATCCAACAGACGTGGTCGATGAGGTGGATGTAGAAGTCGCTGAAGCTGCCGCCGCTGGCCCACAGGAAGCTATGGAACCGGCGTATCTGGTACTCCACATCGGTGATGCCGGGCGGCTTCGGCGGAGAGTTGAAAGAGGCGGCGGGGCCGTGCATACGGTAACCGCGCATCATGAGGATCTCACCGATCTCCCCGTTACGGATGCGTTCATGCAGCTCCTGAAGCGCTCGGGAGTGGCGGGACATGAGCCCGACGCCGACCTTGAGGTTTTTTGCATGGGCCTCGTCCGCAAGCTTCAGCATCCGCTTGCTGGTCGGGCCGTCCACCGTCACCGGCTTCTCCATGAAGACGTTGAGTCCCTTTTGGATGGCATACGTGAAATGCACCCACCGGAATGCCGGCGGAGTCGTCAGGATCACAATGTCGCCCGGCTTGAGATGGTCCATCGCCTTCTTGTAGGCGTCGAAGCCGATAAAGCGGCGATCCTCCGGCACCTCCACCTGCTTCCCGGCCGCCTGATTGAGGGCTGCGTAGCTGCTCGCGAGACGGTCGGGGAAGGCGTCGGCCATGGCGACGAGCTTGATGGGACCACTGGTGGTGGCCAGAGCGTTCATAGCGGCCCCGCTGCCGCGTCCGCCACATCCCACCAGCGCTACCTGGATCAGGTCGCTTCCTGCCGCGTGGACGGCGGACGGATAGATTCCGGTCAGAGCCGATGCGGCGACCACGCCTCCGGTAGTTTTGAGGAACTGCCGTCGCGAGGTGACCGATTTTTCGTCAAATTTCATGAGTGACCTTTCGTCCCCTGCCCTGCCACTCACGCCTTCGTGATCGACGGGGCTTGCTATATCGTTACGATCTAGCTTCAATGGACGCCGACGGTTATCCTTCCTCATTTTTTGCTCCGCCGGAAACTGTCGGGGTGGCGGATCTCCTGTGTCGCGTATCCGATCCGTGCCTGGATTTCGGATGCGGCGACGTTCAGGTCGGTATATTCAGCTTTTGCGCGAAGGCTTTCGCCTGAGCCATACGCTCCTCAAGTTGATCTCGAAACGCATTCTCCGATAGGTTCGCCGGACGCCCGGAGAGGGTCGTAAGCCGTTTCTGGAGCGATTCGATGGCTGCTTTCGCCACCGCCACGTCTAGCAGATCCCATGTCTCTGTGGTCGCCTTGAGAATGAAGGCCGATGCCCCGGCTTTGCGACAGTCTTCTTCCGGCTCCGAGCCGTGCCCTGTGAGAACCACCACACCGAGATCAGGGTCGATCTCCGACTTGATTTTCTTCAGAAGCACAAGTCCGGCCTCCTTATCGAGCTTCCCCTGGCCCGGCCAGTTCATCCATAAGTCGATAATACCGACATCCAGGCTGCCACGTCGTTCCCTGACACAATCGAGCGCATCAGATGGCATTTGATGACCCACAACATCGAAGCCCATGCGTTTGTAAGTCTGGTAGATTATGGTGTTTTCTTCATCTTCTGCGATCAGGATTCCAAGGCTATTGCTCATAAGAGTTCTCCTTTCGATGCCCTATGGGTTCTGCCGGCGAGAGGGGAATACGCAAACGAAAGCATGCGCCGCCCTCACTTCGTTCTTCGAAATCGATCAATCCTTCCAGGAGGCCGAGGTGTTTTCTGACGGTAGCAAGCCCAAATCCCGTCCCTCCGCTGGATTTACTGGGCGCAGGTTCGAAGAGACGCTGCCTTTTTTCCTGCGGTATTCCCGGGCCGTTGTCTTCAACGAGCAGAGTTACTTCGTTGGAATTCGACTTCGTGTTCAGGCGCACAGTGATGTTCGTCGCACCAGCCCTGATGGCGTTCCAGATCAACTCATCGACCGCTCTTTGAATTTCGGTGAGGTCCGTGTAGACAAAGTAGGCATTGATGTCGGAAACCACCTCTGGCAACACATTTTCGCGATAGACACCCGCTCGCTTGCATGTCTGTTTCATGGCATCGACGATGTCGCCCCCTGTAATTATCGGCACGTACTCTCGTATCCAGTGCAGATAGTCCGCCGAAATGCGTTCCATCCTTGTGATCGCCTCTTTGATAGCACTAATGGTTTCATTCTGGGAGGGATCCTGGTCGGTGGGGCCGAGCAGACGCAGCCAACCGCGGCATGCGAACAGTGGCTGCCGAAACTGATGAAAGATCCATATCATCGCTGCTGCTGTCTGGCGATCCGGCGTGGCTCGTTCCTCGGCGCGAATCACGCTGTCAAGCGTCAACGCGGCGCACTGGACGAACAGGCCCAGCAGCACCCATTTGCTCGGGGTCAGGGGTGCCCTGGGCATGGGCAGCGTCATGACGCCTACCACACGATCTCCGACAAGCAAAGGGGCCTCTATCCACCGTCGTATGTTGTCATTCTCGAGTTTGCGTTGGCAGTCGCGCGCCGTGGTATAGAAGCGGGGAGCCCCTTCGAGATTGGGTGCGCGGACGATCTGCTTCCGCTTCGGTGCCCGGTTCCTGGGGATCTCATAGATCGTAGGGCCCTTCGCTTCGAGGATCACATGCCAGCCATGAGGCAGCGGGTCACTATCAGGGTACTCCCGGATGCCTCCCGAGCGAAAGGCATCGATATTCTCCGGTACCTGTAACCCGCTCTCCGCGAAGCTCTCCAGGTAGCGCCCCTCACGCGGATGATCGTGATACAGGTAGATCCGGCACCAGTCGTAGTCGCGGCGCACGGCCGTCTCTACAATGGTCTGTGCCGCCTCTTTCAGATTATCCACCTTCAGCCACTCGGTAATTTCCGCCACGATTTCATAGAGCGGCGTCATATCGCGGATATGCTCGACGAATCCGATCAAGCCGTCCGCCACAAGCGGCGACGTGAGACCACCGCGAAAATCCACGATACCGCTTATGTCCAGAGCTTGCGCCTGGGGCGCGGTCGGGGCGTCCGATGTCAAAAAATAGCGGGCCGTTTCGCCTAGACGGGCCTTCTCCAGCGCCTCTCCCCTTTGAGGACCGTTGGAGGCCCAGGCGTGCCTGCGCCAATCATAGCGGACGTTCTTGTCTTGCCAGCCTGCTGTCGGAGAGTGCGGTTCACGGTCATGAGCGGCACGGTTCAGATAGACGAGGCGGAACGTCGGATCGGCGATCCGGATCTCATCATCCGAGGCTTCCACCACGTTTTGAAGCATCTCCAGACGCTGCGCCTGACGGCAGACACCGGCGATATGCCCTGCCAGAAGCAGGTAAAGCTCCTGCTCGATCTGG
The DNA here is from genome assembly GCA_038217285.1 of Chthonomonadales bacterium. Classification (GTDB taxonomy): domain Bacteria; phylum Armatimonadota; class Chthonomonadetes; order Chthonomonadales; family Chthonomonadaceae; genus JANXLO01. Next base: position 17,216 of record JBBQPO010000052.1, on the reverse strand, counting down.
ACAGGAGGCTCCCTGTCCTCCCGTTCGATATGGATTGTGCCGATTACCACGTCCCCTGTGATCATCGGCACCACCGTGAAAGCCTTCATGCCCAGAGCCACCGACTGGGAGACATTGATGTCGAACTCTTTGCCGTACCATTCGGCGGCTTCGTCGATGATGGCGATCTGCTTATTGGCGACGACCCAGGCCTGGACGTCCGCGCGTGGCACACGCAGCGGATAGTTTGTAGGATCACGAAAATCGAGGATGCCCGGCTTATGGCAGCTTGCCACGGACTGGATCCGATTTCGCCGCGCGTTCACGAGGCAGATCTGAACACGGCGATAGCCGGCCACGTCGACAAGAGCATCCGTCGCACAGCGAACGACGTGACCGAGGTCGAACTGCTTATTCAAGACGGCCTCATTGACACGCTCGATCACCTTGAGGTGCTGTTCGCGGAGCTCCCCGATACGGCGGCGGTATTCGATCTCCTCTGCGGCCTTATAGGCGTGACAGAACCGGTCTACCGAGTTGTCGAGAATAGCGCGCTCGGCAGAGTCGATCTCGTGGCCCGCATGGTCGCGCTGCAGGAAGAGAGAACAGACCGGCCACTCCGGCAGGCTGCCGGAGGAGGCGATCAAGCGCATCATACTGAGCTGATCCCCGGAGATCGATTTGGTGAGACCTGGACCGCTTTCCGATTCCTCCTGTGGCGGCGGAGGAGCCATCTGTTCACATCCGAACGTAGCGCTCTCGACCCAACCCGAGCCATTCCGTGCATAGAGGCCGCCGCGGTCGAAGGAGAAGAGATGATGCATTCCATCCAGGAAGTGCCGAACCACCGGCGCTATACCCCACTGGGCTTCGTCCATCATCTGGTCTTTCCAGACGAGGATCGATTCACGCAGATGGTACTGCGCGTGTCCAGAGACGGGTCTATCCTTGAGCGATGCATGGAAGGACGCCATGAACTCATACGCGGGCACCGCTTTGTCCCACCGACGCTGAGACACATAGACATCCGCGATATGTCGGGGTGTGACCGTCCGTCGGACAAAATTCTCGATCATCGGACACGAGAAAGTGACGACGCTTTTCGTCTGTTTCACCAGGAGGCCGCAGACTTCGAGAGCATGGGGTCTGCCCGGCAAAGTCAATCGACCGGGACCCTCGAGGACGCGCAGAAGCAAGTCGAAGGATTCGGCGTCTCGCTCCGCCTCACGCACCATTTCGATGCTGTACTGATCGTCCCGCATGAAGTTCAGAATGAAGTGCTCTATCATTCCCTCAGCGGCGAGCCGCGATCCGTAGACATCGGCGGAACCGTCTGGAGCGAGATAGTAGGGATGCCGGGCCGGTGCAATCACAAGTTCTTGCAGAAGGTTGGCGTTCCCATTGGTGGCCTCATACAGGCATCCGAAGACCTCTTCGGAGACAGCGGCCTTCGCCGGGTCGCCGAGCAGTCGGGCGCGGCGTTCGAGGAAAAAATGACGGGCGTGTTCGTAGTCGAGGCCGCTGACCAGAATTAGTTTCGCGTGACGATAGGGCGAGTTAGGCCCGGTCGTCAGGGGGGTGAAATCCGCACTGCCGGTGACGACGGCGCCGAGGCGTCGGCCTTCGTCTGTATCGCTGAGCTGCTCGTGGAGGCTGTTCAGAGCGGCCAGCAGTTCGCGTGCAATCGATTTCGGAAACCCAAGCACGTCCTGAATGAGCAGCCAGATGGGGCGTTTATCCATGCCGAGCGCATCCACGATCAGCGCCGCGACCTGTCCTGACAGGCGCGCGTCGGGGGCCGTCTCGGGAGCGTCCAAGCCAAGAGAATCCGCGAGATATTTCAGGAACCCGGTATGACTGGCTTCGTGGTGCGCCTGCCACTGTAACTTGACCACATGCGGGCGATCACCCGCCGCGAGGGTATTCGCCCGTAGTACCAACGCCTCGACAATCCACGCCTTCGATCCCCGGCGTGGGCCGAGCAGAGCGTAATGTGTACCAGCCTGCAGTCCGCGTACAAGATCGACGATCAGTTTATCGCCTATCTGTCGATAGTAAGATGCCAACTGCACTACTTTACCTCCCGAAGCCGCCGGAGCGCGCCGTCAAGATCGGGGTAGGCATCGTTGAGTATATCGCGCAACAGGGGGAATGCCAGACCATACTTGCGGCTGGCCACGCTGAGTATCTGCGCATGCACGAGATTCTGAAGGGCTGTGGTCACCTGCGTCATATCCAGCGGATAACCGTGATCGGAACAGTGCGTCTCGAAATCCTGCTGACTCCACCGTTCGGTACCTGCCAGGCCCGCATAAGCGAGCACGCACGCGCGCTCGTCGCTTGCCGTATAGGCGCCATGCTGGGTGTTCCAGATGAAGTGGTTCATCAGGAACCCGCTCAAATCGTCGCCTTCTTCGATGCTCTGCACGTCCATCAGCGTCAGCTCCCGCCTGTCACGTTCGGAGGCGATTCGGTAGAGATGTTCGCCGTAGAACTGGAGGATAAACGGCTGGCCTGCCGAGTGCGCCAACACGCGCTCGATGACCAGGGGCTGATCCCGAATATCGATATCCGCGGCCACCAACGGATCACAGAGCAGGCGCGCGGATTCCTCCGTGGAAAGCGGGCCAAGGCTGAGCATTTTTAGCCCGCCGAGAAACGGTGAATCGACGATGCCTCCCCAGTTCTGCCGGAGCGCCTGCACATCGCGGAAGCCGGCGAATACCAGGCGAACCCATTGGCTGACGCTGGCCTCCTCCAGGAGTCGCATGAAGGTCCAGTCGGTTCTCGAATCTCGTACTGTCAGGCCATCGCACTCGTCGAAGAATAGCAGCAGAGGGCGCCTGCCGTCATGGCTCAGACGCCTGAGCATGAACGTCACTTCGCGCAGACTGATGTCTGCGCGCCGCTCGCGTTTAGGTTCCAGCCTTGAAATCAGTCGGACGACACAGTCTTTATAGCCGCCCCAGGTGGAACAGTCGAAATAGAATACCCGTGATCGCACCTCTCTATCCGCGCAGAGGAGATCTCGCGCCCGGAGCATGAGTGACGTCTTGCCGATAAGTCGGGCGCCCATGACCAGAAAGTGCGTCGATTGGTCATTGACAAGCTGTTCCACTTCTTTTTTGCGCCCTGCGAACATGGAACCCCGGGCGACCTCCGTCGTATTGAATGGATTGAGGCGCTCCAGTTGCATGTAACGCTTGATGACGTTAAAGAGCGCGCCGGTGGGGAAGCGCGACGTAAAGATTCTCTCCAAATCCGCGTGCGCCATGTAGATGATGTCGGTCGAGGAGGGGACGTACGGATTGCGGACGGGTTCCTCCGATTGGAGAACGACGTGGATGCACAGTCCTATGGACCGAACGGCCTCGCGATAATCGGCGAGAAGGGTCGCGATCCGGGCGGAATCGGCATCATCGGAAGGCGCGTGGGTAACGAGGACGACGTTGAGGCCCATACCCTTGAACGGCAATGCCCCCAGTTCAAGTAAGAAGATGGCGGCCTCGCCCTCACGGGAGTACTCCACGATGTCGGCATCGAGAGCAGAGGCAAACGCATGCATGAGAGCGCCACTGGATCCTTCGGGATTGGGGACGGTCTCGTTCTTTGCATTATTCCAGAGCCGTTCAAACCAGGCTGGATCTCTCAACACGGCGAAACTCCAAAGTTGATATTAGCGAGCATTATAGCGTCTTTCCGGATTTACGTCAAGCGTTATTACGAAGAGCCTCTAAATTAAAAAATAATCAGATTTCAGTACAGCCTCGCATGTAACGTATTGTCCTCTATCCAGGTCTAATGTGCCAGACAGCCGTTCGGTCCGCGTGTGCACGGATTCGGTATAATGGGGATCGTGCGGGAGCGAAGCGACGGATGCAAAAGAACCTGAGGATGGAAAGCGAGCGGAAGAAAAAATGTTGAAAAAGAGACTCTCGATATTTGCGGCGATGTGCGTGGCGGCTCCGGCGCTGGCACAGGCTCCTCTCGCGCCCTCCAGCACGCTGCCAGTGCGGCGGATCACGCTCTTTACCAGCGGCGTCTCCTATACCGAGCGCGGCGGGGTCGTCGATGGCGATGCGACCGTGCCGCTGCTCTTCCGCGCCCCGCAGATCAACGACATCCTCAAGTCGATGGTGCTCATCGATCGCCAGGGACAGGTGCAGCCCGCGACCTACGCCGCCCACGATCCCATCAGCCACACGCTGCAGTCCTTCGCCATCGATGTGACGCAGAACCTGAGCCAGCAGGATATCCTGAACCGACTGCGCGGCGCACGGGTCACGGTCGAGGCGGCGAATCGGCCCGCCCTGACCGGACAGATCGTCGGGGTAGAGTCGCGCCAGGTGCTGGGCGTCGATGGCAAACCCACGACCGTCGCGATCCTGAACCTGCTCGGTGAAACAGGGCTGATGAGCGTCCGCCTCGATACCGATACCACCGTGCGCCTGCTGGATGCGCAGCTAAACAAAGAGTTTCACGATGCACTGGCCACTCTCGCCACGCGCTCGGACGAACAGCGGCGGCAGGTGACCCTGCACTTCGCCGGGCAGGGCAAGCGGGACGTGCGCGTCGGTTATGTCACGGAAGCGCCGCTCTGGAAGATGAGCTATCGTCTGCTGATCGGCGGCACGAACCCCGACAAACCCGGCAAGCCCTATCTGCAGGGGTGGGCGATGGTCGAGAACACCTCCGACGACGACTGGCAAAATGTACGGCTTTCGCTGGTATCGGGTCGCCCTGTTTCGTTCATTCAGGATCTCTATCAGCCTCTCTATATACCGCGCCCGGTTGTGGGGCCAGACATCGTCGCTTCGCCCTATCCGCAGACCCACGACGGCAGTCTGCTCGGCCCGAACGGACCGGCCAGCGGCTTTGGCGGAGGCGGCTATCCAGGAGGCGGCGCTGGAGGCGGCTTTGGCGGAGGGGGAACTGGAGGCGGCTTCGGCGGAGGGGGCATAGGCGGGCGCGGACGCGGGGGAGCGTCGTTCGGGCGCAGCAACGGGGCTGCAGGAGACAAAGGAGAGGCGGGTCCCACCGTAGATACCACAGCGGCGGAGTCGGGCGCTGCCGTCGACTATCTGCGCGAATCCGTGAAGGCGCAGGCGGAGGGCCAGAAAGCAGGAGAGCTGTTTGAGTACAAGATCAGCACTCCGGTGAATCTCCCGCGCCAGCAGGCCGCGCTGATTCCCGTCGTGACGCAGGATGTCGAGGCGGAAAAGGTCTCCCTCTACAACGCCGACTCCGACGCCAAATATCCTTTGAATGCTCTGCGTCTGCATAACACCACGGCCCTGCACCTGAAAGGAGGCCCGGTTACCCTCTTCGACGCCGGTGTCTACGCGGGGGACGCCCGGATGGAGGATATTCCGCCCGGGGACACCCGCCTGCTCTCCTACGCGGTCGATCTGGCCGTAGAAGGGGAGCGACAGACGCCCAAAACCACCATTATCGACACCGGCCTGAGCCTGAAGCGCCGTCTCCTGGTAATCGCGAGGCGGGAACGAGTCGAAACCGTCTACACCCTGAAATCGAAGGCGACGACGCCCCGCAATGTGCTGATCGAGCATCCCTTCAACGCCGCCTATACCCTGGTGCAGCCTGCCAAGCCTGCCGAGCGCACTCCCGCGCTCTATCGCTTCGCGGTCGCTCTCGCTCCCGGCAAGGCCGAGACACTGAAAGTCGTGCTGGAGCGCCCCCTGACCGAAACTCTGGCTCTACTCGACGGGGATAGGGGCCGACTGGCAAGCTACGCCAAAAGTAAGGAGATTTCGCCCAAACTTCTGGCGGCGCTGCAGGAGATCCTCACCCGCCGCCGGCATGTCGAAGAGCTACAGATGGAAGCCGCCGCCCGTGAATCCGACCTTCAGGCGATCGGCGCGGACCAGGATCGTATCCGCAAAAACATGATGGCCCTGGCCCAGGACTCCGCGCTCTACAAACGCTACGTCGGAGAACTGGACACGCAGGAGAGCAAAATCGACATACTGCGCCAGGAAGCCGTTCGCCTGCGCGCCCAGGCCGCAACCGCCCTCCGCGACTTCAGCGCCTACCTGGACACCCTCACCGTCGAATGACCTCCCCAACCCCTCCTTCGCAAGGAGGGGACCGGAGGAAGTAACGATTTCGCGCAAAGGGTTGCCGTTCACGGTCTACCTGTGCTATAATACGGGGAATCTTTTCCAGGGGTGTGAACAGCAGATGAAACGAACCTTCCAACCGCACAATCGACGCCACAAGCGCGTCCATGGATTTCGCAAGCGCATGAGTACCCTCGATGGGCGCAATGTTCTCCGCCGACGCCGCGCACGGGGACGCCAGGAACTAATCAAGTAGAGAAGCAGGCGCGAAGGGAAACCGTTCGCGCCTTTCTTCCGTATGGACTCGTGAGGCCGCCCGCCGGGGCGTCTCCTCCGTCGAAACAACAGCCGATGCTGCCCGCTGAACAGCGTTTACGTGAAAACCGAGACTTTCGCCTGATCTATTCGCGAGGCCGCTCCCATGCCGACAGCCTTGCGGTGATCTATGTCTTGCGGCGAAACGGGGATCATGCCAACGCGGCTCCGGGGCGACGTATCGGCTTTGTCGTCAGTAAAAAACTGGGAGATGCCGTCGTTCGCAATCGCATCAAGCGCCGCCTTCGGGAGGCCATGCGCCTGCGTCTGGCAGACCTGCGAGAGGGCCCGTTCGATATTATCTTCGTCGGGCGCACCGGTGCCAAAGGCGCGGAGTGGACTGAGATTCAGGCCACGGTCGGCGAACTGCTGCGACGTGCCGGAATGCTTCGGGACAGCGCGGTTCGCGCGGAACGCTCTCAGACGCCGCCCGCTTCGACGGGATAGAATCCCGGATGTCGGAGGACACGGATGCTGTTTCTGCTCTGGCTCGTGGGCCTGCCGCGCCGACTCGCGCTGCTCTGTATTCGCGCCTATCAGGCGACCGCGCCCATGCGTCCGCCGATGTGTCGCTACCAGCCTACCTGCTCGGAGTATACAGCGCAGAGTATCCAGAAACATGGACTGCTTACGGGAGTAGCCTTCGGCATTCGACGTATCCTGCGCTGCAATCCGTTTAGCCCCGGCGGCTACGATCCGGTTCCTTAATACGGTGATTCGAGGACAATCTTTTGAAATCCGCTTCGCGTTCCATCGCACTACTTCTTACAATAATCGTTTTTATCGGCGGGCTGACGGGTTGTCAGCGTCCGATTCGCGACAACTATCCCAATACCGTCGAGGATGCTAAATCCCTTGAGAAGGAGAGGCCCCGCGAAGCGCACGAAGAGTACCTCTCCATCAAGAATGCCAACGATGGTAAAAAAGACCAGGAGAAGGCTGCCGAAGCCCTCTGGAGTGATCAAGACTTTACGTCCACTCGATTCGTCGGAGCTGTGTCGGAGCATCCCTCCGAAGCCGTGGTGGAAATGCAGACCGAGGGGCTGAACCTCGCGCGTGAAGACCTCAAGCAGTTGATGGAGCACTATCCCAACACCGTTCGCGGCAAGCAGGCACCGAGTCGACGGGCCGAAGTCGAAGGTCAGCTTGATCGCCTTAACTCCAAGAAGTTTCAGTACAAGATGGTGGACAGTATCGTCGCGGCCACGGGTCGGATCCCCGCTTTCAGCTACTGGTTTGCGCTGGCCCTCATCGCCGTCATCGTCAAGGGCATCACCTTCCCGCTCACGCTGAAGATGTATAAGAGTCAGCGGGAGATGCAGAAGCTGCAGCCGGTGATGAAAGAGGTTCAGAAGAAGTATAAAGACGAGCCGCAACTGCTTCAGCAGAAGACGATGGAAGTCTATAAAGAGCACGGCGTAAGCCCGTTCGCCAGTTGCCTGCCGATGGTCATTCAACTGCCCTTCATGATCTGGGTCTACAACACGATCCGACTGTACGAGTTCCATTTCGCCAACGGGAAGTTTTTGTGGGTCGGCAGTCGCCTCTCCTTTGCGAACCCGACGATCCTGGGAACCGACCTGGGAAAATTCGATATTCCGCTGCTCGTTCTCTATGCCGCCAGCAACTACTTTACGATGCGCCTGACGCCTTCGCCCGATCCCACGCAGGCGCAGCAGCAGAAGTCTATGGCCGTGATGACGACCGGCCTGATGTTCTTCATGTTCATGCAGTACAAGTGGTCGGCGGCATTCATATTCTACTGGCTGATTCTCAACATCATCTCGACAGCGCAACAGTACTATTTCGTCTATAGGCCGAACAAAGCGCGTCTCGCCACCGGAGAGATCCTTCCGGCGCCGTCATCGGGTCCGTCTTCCAAAGAGACGTCGAACCGCGACAGGCCTGGAGCGAGCGGCTCCCTCAACCGGACGGAGACGGCTCCGAAGATTCCGCCGAGCACGGGCCCGCGTCCCAAAAAACGCCGTCCGCGCCCCTGACGCAAGATGTGAGATCGAGTAGAAGGAGAGAACATTATGAGCGACACCAGTACGGAAGCGCACGTGGAAGAGAGCCCGGTTGTGCCGGAAGAGACGCTGAATCCCGATCAGCAGGCGGCGCTGGCCTTTATGCAAGGGCTATGCACAGCCAGCGGACTCGGAGCGCATGCGGTTGTACGCTCCGCGCAAAAACCCTATCTGCAGATCGAGATCGTCGGGGAGAATGTGCGGCAGACTCTGGGCCGACAGGGGCAGACTCTGGATGCCCTGCAGTTTCTCTGCAACACCGTACTGGCGCACCGCGTCAGCTCCGATGTGCGGCTTATGCTGGACGCCGAAGGCTACAGGGCACGCCGCGCTGCGACGCTGATCGAACGCGCTCGGGAACTGGCCCGCGAGGTGCGAGAACGCAACCAGGAGGCGGAACTGGAGCCGTTGCCCGCGCACGAGCGCCGCATCATCCACAACGCTCTGCTCGACGAGCCCGGCATCATGACCTACAGCGAAGGCGATGAGCCGGACCGCCGCATCGTCATCGCCCCGCGCGTCGATTAGTCATACCTTGCATTTGCGGGATTTGTATCGTATAATAACACTGTTCTGGGGGTGATTGGTGTCGACCTGGTCGATGCTGTCCCCGGTTGCGAGCCGAGGCGCCGTGGGCCTCGTAAAAAGCGGCAAAACCATAAACGCGAACACTAATCAGTACGCGCTCGCGGCCTAAGTGCTGCGATGTCCGCCTCTCCCTTGCCGGAAGAGAGAGCCTCGGGCATAACCAAATTCGGCTTACCGCCTCGGGCCTGTCTGCCGCCTGAACTGGGACAACAAAACGCAGTCTAGCGCACCGTTCGCCGGGCTTCTAAGACAGGCGGTCGCGAAACACAAATAGAGCTACGCTCGTAGACGCCGCGGACAAGTCACTGGGAACGAGAGTTCGAGTCTCTCCACCTCCATATCGAGAAAGCGCAGAACGGAACCTCCGGACTGCGCTTTTTTCCTGAAATCCTTCGCGCGGAAGCGAAGGATTTGGGGTGCCCGTAGGGCTTCCCATAACATACGGAGTGGCTTTATGAATGTACTGGTCGTCGAAGACGATGAGAGCGTGGCGCGATTTCTGGGGCAGGCGCTGAGCGAAGCCGGGTATGCGGTCGAGAGTGTGGCGGACGGCCTGACAGGGCTGGAGCGGGCCCGATCTCTCGGCTACGATCTCATTCTGCTCGATGTGATGCTGCCGGGAATGAACGGTCTGGAGGTCTGCCGCCGCCTGCGCAGCGCCAACATCTCGACGCCGATTCTGATTATCACCGCGAAAGACACCCTGCAGGACCGTGTGGACGGGCTGGATAGCGGCGCGGACGACTATATCGTCAAGCCGTTTCAACTGGCGGAACTGCTCGCGCGGGCCCGAGCGCTGCTGCGCCGCGCCGTGAGTGCGCCGACGGTACTGCGCGTGGCTGACCTGACGCTCGACCCGGCTTCACGACGTGCCATTCGCGCCGGGAAAACGGTCTCTCTGTCCGCTACCGAATACGCGCTGCTGGAGTATCTGATGCGGAACGTCGATAGGGTGCTGACGCGTTCGATGATTCTCGAACATGTCTGGCAGTACGATTTCGGCGGCAGTGACAATGTGCTCGACGTCTATATCAGCTACCTGCGCGGCAAAATAGATAGAGGGCAGACGCCGACTCTCATCCATACGGTGCGCGGAGTCGGGTTCCGACTGGGAGTGGAAGATGGCGTCTGAAAAGCCTGCGCACGGCTCCATTCGCGCCCGCATGACGCTCGCCTTTGCGCTGCAGACCGCTGCCCTGATGGCCCTGATCGCAGGCGGACTCCTTTTCTACCTGCACTACACGGCCGTACAATCTGCAGAGACGACATTGGATACGGCGGCGCGGCGGATAAGAAACGAACTGGCGGACATCACGAGTGGCCACGGTTTCAACGATTTTCTGGCAGAGAATGGCGATAGCCTGAAAATGGAAGGCCTCGCCCTGCTGCTGGTGGACGCGCAGGGCAACGTGCTCCGAAAATCGCAGAGCGCTGCGCCCTCCTGGCCGCATCGGCGAAAGGACGGCTGGCGCACCAGGTCTCTGGCTTACCGCGCGAAAACCATTGTGATCGGCACCTACTGGCGCAAATCGGAGCTGATCTTGAAACGAGAGGCGGTGGTGCTGCTGGTGCTGAGCCTCTGTGTTGTGCTGGCCTCGGCGTTCGGAGCCTGGTGGCTCGTGGGCCGGACGCTCTCCCCGATCCACTCGCTCTCGCACCAGGCACGGGGCGCAGCGGTGACCGACAGTCTGCATCAGCGCCTGCTGGCTCCCTCACAGGACGCCGAAGTGGTCGAACTCGTCGCCACCTTGAATGCGCTGTTGACCAGTGTCGGCAAGACCGCCGAAGCGAGAGGACGTTTCTATGCGGCCGCCTCGCATGAGCTTCGCACCCCATTGCAGGCCCTCTCCGGGCATCTGGAAGTGGCTCTGAGCCGCGAACGCAGCCGCGACGAGTACAAAACGGCGACAGCAGAGGCCTCGCGTCAAACGCAGCGCCTTTCTGCGCTGGTGCAGGGACTGCTGCTCCTGAACCAGTTGGATCGACCCACCCCCGACAGTCTGCCCCGCGAGCCCGTCGATCTTGCCGAGATTTCGGAGCGCATCCTAACCCAGTTTCAGCCGCTTATCGACCGTCGTCATCTGCACGTCTCCTCGGAATTGAAGCTTGGGTTCGAGGTGGCGGCGTTCCCCCAGCACGCGGAGATGCTGATTCGCAATCTGATCGAAAACGCTCTCAAGTACGCCACGGCTGGCGGGGGCATCACCGTCCGTCTGCTCTCACCCAGTGACGTGCCCTGCCTGGAGCTTTTCAACGCCTTTCCTGCGCAGCCTCGCCTCGACACGACGGCGCTGTTCGAGCCTTTCTATCGCCCGGACGAGGCGCGCACCTCGGATACCGGCGGCAACGGTCTTGGCCTCGCCATCTGTCGGGCCATTGCCACCGCTAACGGCTGGCAAATCGCCCTGGATCAGAGCGAAGACGGGGTGCGCGTACTGGTGACATTCGCCTCTTCTCTCCCTTAGAAAACTCTCACAGGCTTCTCAACCTGTTCTCAGGGAGTCTGGTTATAATGAAGATGGAGACAGTGAAACGGAAGGAAGTCTGCGACGTTGCGAAACCCGAAAAATTACCGAGTGCCGGCGATCTGTCTCGTGCTGGTGTTGCTGTTGAGCGGATGCAGGCACAAGGCACCGGAAGCGGCAGCGGATGCACCCGCCGATGCGGCGAGCGCGGAGCCGACCGCCGTGGAGTTCGCCTCGGCGACCGTGCGCTCGATGGAAACCGTGATCGCGGCGCAGGGAACGCTGGCCCCCGGCCAGGGAGCTGTGGCCCGAGTGGCGCCTTCGACGCCGGGGCGTCTCGTCACCGTTCGGGTGCGGGAGGGCGACCGTGTGACGGCAGGGCAGGTTATCGCCACCGTCGATAACCGCCCGCAGCAGTCGCAGGCTCGAAGCGCCGGGGCGGCTCTGCGCGTCGCACAGGAACAGGCGCGAGAAGCGGACATGGCGGCGCGCGCCGCCGCGACCGATCAGGGCAACGTCGTGAAGGTGGCGCTGCTGGCCCTGGAGTCGGCGCGCCTGGATCGCGACAACGGCATCAAACAGGCGCAGAACGCACTGCTGGCCGCTCAGACCGACCTCCGCAAGACGCAGGCTGGCGCGCGTCCGCAGGAGATTGCGCAGGCGGATCAGGCGGTGCGGCAGGCGCAGGCGACCCGCGACCGGGCCGAACTCGAACTGCAACGCTCTCAGAAGCTGCTCAGTATCGGCATCGCGGCGAAAAGCCGGGTCGACGACGCGCAGACAGCCTTCGATGTCGCCAACTCCACCCTGGAGAGCGCGAAACAGCAGAGCGAGCTGGTTCGCGCTGGCGCACGCCGGGAAGATCTGCAGGCCGCGCAACTGCGCGTCGATGGCGCCCAGGAGCTGCTGCGGCAGGCGCAGAAGACGGGTGATGGCAAAGTTCTGCAGGCCGAAGGGGCGCTGAAACAGGCGCGGGAGACCATCGGCCAGGTCGCCGTGAAGCGGCAGGATGCCCTCGCCGTTCGGCAGACGGTAGCGCAAAAAGAGGCCGACTTCACCGCCGCGCAGGCCAGCGCGAACTACGCCGAAGTGCATGCCCCTCTGTCCGGCGTCGTCACCCGCCGAAACCTGAATCCCGGCGATATGGCGGATGTGACCAATCCTATTGTCGAGATCTCCGACGGGCGCAGTCTGAACCTTATCGCCAACCTGAGCGCGGCGGACGGGATGAAGCTCCGCGCTGGCATGGCCGCTCGTATCACCACCCCCGATGTGCCCGGCAAGACCTTCACCGGCAGTGTGCTCAGTGTCGGCCAGGTCGATCCACAGACCAACCTCCTTGCCGTGCGTATCGCAGTCTACAACGCGGGAGACGCCCTGCGCGTCGGCGGCTATGCCCTCGCGGAGGTCGTCCTGCATACCGATCCGCACGCGATCGTCGTGCCGAAGCAGGCCATTCTTGCCCATGACGGCAAGTCGGTCGTGTTTGTGGTCGGCAAGGACGATGTCGCGCACCAGAAAGAAGTGACGGTTGGCCCGGAACGCAACGGCTTCGTTGCCATCACCGAAGGGCTGACGGCGGACGCCCGCATCGTCAACCTCGGGGGTTATGAACTCACGGACGGGGCCAAAGTCAAAGAGGCGGAAAAGAAGGGCGCAGGGAAAGAATGAACCTGAGCCGATTCGCGACGGACCACCTCAAGGCCGTGCTGTTTGTCACCGTGGTGCTCTGTGTCATCGGTGGAATCATGCTGACCTCGTTCCCGGTCGCTATTCTGCCCGACGTGACGTTTCCACGGATCAAAGTCATCGCAGAGGCTGGGGACAGGCCGTCCCGTATGGTTGAAGCCAGTATCACGCGGCGACTGGAAGAGGCGGTCGCCACCGTCCCCGGCGTGCATAAGGTGCGCTCCCTCACCGAGCGCGGCGCGACCGAAGTGGATATCGACTTCGACTGGGGAGTCGACATCGCCTCCGCGCTGCAGTTGGTGACTGCGAAAGTGGACGAAGTCCGTCCGCTGTTGCCGATGGATGCGCGTGTCAGCGTAGAGCGCATGAACGCCACTGTGTTCCCGATCCTGGGCCTGTCGCTGCACTCGAAAACCCTGTCGCAGTCCCAGCTCTGGACGCTGGCGACCTATACGATCCGACCGCGTCTGGCGCGGGCCTCCGGGGTCGCCCGCACTATCGTGCAGGGCGGTCGCGTGCCGGAGATCGCTGTCGAGATCATCCCGCAGCAGTTGGTCGCCTATCACCTCTCGCTAACCGATGTCGAACAGGCGCTCACGCAGTCCAACGTCGTTCGGGCGGTCGGCCGTCTGGACAGGCAGTTCCAGACCTATTCGGTCGTGGTCTCCGGCGAGAAGACCGATCCGCAGCGCTTAGGCGATGTGGTCGTGATGCAGCATAACGGCGTTCCGACCTTCCTGCGTCAGATAGCGACGATTCGGTCTTCTACCCAGGATAACACGACGGTCGTGACGGCGGACGGCGCGGAGTCGGTGCTGATCAATATCCTGCGCCAGCCCGACGCCAATACGGTGGCGGTCGTCGCGGCGGTCATGTCCGAAGTAAGCGCGATCCGCAAGACTCTGCCGCCCGGCACTGAGATCGGCGTCTTCTACGACCAGTCCGTGCTGGTCGGGGAGGCGGTCGGCAGCGTGCGGGATGCCGTCTTTATCGGAGCCGCATTGGCGGTGGTCGTGCTGATGCTGTTTCTCGGCAATCTGCGGGCCACGCTCGTCACCGCCGTCATTATTCCCGCCACGGTGCTGATCACCTTTCTGCTGATGCGTCTGGCCGGCATGTCGCTGAACCTGATGACCCTGGGCGCTCTCGCCATCGGTATCGGCCTGGTCATTGACGACGCCATCGTCGTCGTTGAGAACGTATTCCGACACCTCTCGGAAGGAGAGACGCGCATCGCCGCCGTGCAGCGCGCGGCCCATGAGATCGCCGCCCCTATGATCTCGTCCACCCTGACGACGGTCGTGGTCTTTATGCCGCTCGTCCTGCTGTCCGGCGTCGCCGGGGCCTTCTTCACCGCTCTGGCCGTCACGCTCTGCATCGCGCTCATAGTCTCGCTGGTGCTGGCGCTGCTTGTCAGTCCGAGCCTCTGCGCGGCGTTCCTGCAGATCAAGCCCGGTCAGAAAGAGCATGGACGGCTGTTCGAAAAGTTCCTCCATCTCTATGAATGGGTGCTGCGCCGCAGCCTGCGGGCGCGTTGGATCATGGTTCCGGCCGTGCTCGCCATCCTTGGCCTGACGTTCTGGTTCGGTTCGAATCTCAAGACCGGCTTCATGCCCACGATGGACGAAGGGGCGTTCATTCTCGACTATCTGACGCCACCCGGTACGACGCTCACCGAAAGCGACCGTTTGCTCCGCAAGATCGAGAACGTCCTGAAAGAGACGCCGGAAGTGACAGGCTACTCGCGGCGTACCGGCACGGAACTTGGCTTCGCGATCACAGAGCCGAACCGGGGCGACTTCGCGGTGATCCTCAAGCCGGACCGCAAGCGCGGCATCGAGGAGGTCATCGCCGATGTGCGGAAGCGGATCGCGGACGACGCTCCGGGCGTGGATGTCGATTTTTCCCAGATTCTCCAGGATATGATCGGTGACCTTGCCGGCGCGACCGACCCGGTCGAGATCAAACTGTTCGGGGAGAATCGGCAGCAGGTCGAGGAGCTGGCGAAGGGACTCAAGGAGAAACTCGATAAAATCAAAGGGACGGCGGACAGCAAGTCGGGCGTGATCGAAGCCGGGCCGGAACTGGTCATACAGGTCGATCCCCTCCGAGCGGGACGCGCCGGAATGACGCCGGACATGGTGGCCGATCAGACCAACGCCGCGCTCTTCGGGGATGTCGTCACGCAACTTCTTCAAGGCGAACGGCAGATCGGTGTTCGCGTCCGCTATCCTGCCGCGTACCGAAATGAACTCGCCCAGATCGAGACACTGCCTCTACGCTCCCCCAACGGCTTCGCGCTGCCGCTCTCGGCGGTGGCGCGGATCGAGAGTGTGCCCGGCACAACGGAGATCCATCGTGAAGATCAGCGGCGTGTGGTGTCGGTCACGGCTCGCCTCTCCGGGCGCGACCTCGGCAGCGTGATGCGGGATGTCCAGACGATGGTCAAGCATACGCAGATGCCGGCCGGAGTCTCCCCCGTCTTTGGCGGCCAGTTCGAAAGCCAGAACGAGTCTTTTCGCAATATCGCCGTGGTGCTTGGTCTCGCCATCGTGCTCGTCTACAGCGTCATGATGTTCCAGTTCCGCGCCTTCACGGCTCCTACGGTGATCCTGCTCATCATGCCGCTCTCGCTCTTCGGCGTCACGTTCGGGCTCTATATCACAGGCACGCCGCTCAACGTCTCGTCCCTTATGGGCGGGGTGATGCTGGCGGGTATCGTAGTCAAGAACGGTATTCTGCTGCTGGATCAGGCCCAGAAGATGGAAGAAGAGGGGAGCACGGTGGAGGAGGCCGTGGTCCACGCCGGACGCGTCCGCCTGCGACCGATCCTCATGACCACGCTGACCGCGCTGCTCGGACTCGTCCCACTCGCGCTCGGCATCGGGGCCGGAGCGGAAATGCAGCAGCCGCTCGCCATTGCAGTCATTGGAGGGCTCAGCTTCTCTACGCTATTCACCCTGCTGTTCGCCCCCACACTCTATGTGACGCTGCGTCACCTTCAGCATCGCCATCCCCAGCGCTGAAAACTTGATTCAGCCGTGCCGCCGACTTGACATTATACGAACATAGTGGTATAACTATATCACTATGATAAATCAAGAACAGAGCCAGGGGCATTTTACTCTCATCGATATGGAAACGTTGGAGCGCGTGGCTCCTATTATCCGCAATGTCGCGCACCCGTTGCGTCTGCGTATCCTGGACTATCTGGATCAGGCAGGCGAACCGCGCAGCGTCAGTGACATTATGGAGGCGACAGGCGCAGGACAGGCTATCATCAGTCAGCAACTCCGAATTCTGAAAGATCAGGGCGTGCTTTCGGCACGCCGCGAGCGGAACTTCGTTCTGTATGGCATCGCGGATCGGAGTGTTCTGCTGTTACTCGAGTGCATCCGCCATCATCAAAAGCCCTGAAGTAAGGAATGAGGCAGCCGGCGTTTTCGCCTCACTACAGTTCAAGAATAGCTAAATATATATATTGCTATTATTGACTTATGGAGGGGATACAATCCGCCATTGTGGGGATATCTTTGTCAGCCTGAACTGACATAATTGCCATAACTTCATCAGGGCCAATGAACGCCCATCGAGGGACAGACTAGGGAGAACCACGAGGTACAGACTATGGAGAAGAACCTGGACCCATCCATCACACATCCGTCGCTGCGCATCCCAACGGGGCAGCGGCATCACCGGCGAAACGGGATTGCGGTCGTACTGGCTGTCGTCGGCGTCGCGCTCTGGTACAGCATGCGGGTCGGGAAGCATCCGGTCACCGCTTCGAACTCTTCCGACGGGCAGCAGAAAGCTTCGGCCGTCGTGGCGTTCGTGCGGTCCGTCGCGGCGACGGACTCCCTGCGAGGCCTCGAGGTAACCGGAACCGTGCGGGCCGAACTGGAAGCTCTCATCGTCGGCAAGGTCATGGGACGCGTGCAGAACGTCCTGGTGCGAGAGGGGGAGCGGGTTCGCCGAGGTGAGACGCTGATCCTGTTGGATGCGCGAGATCTGGACGCCTCCGTCGCACTGGCGGAATCCACGCTGCGTTCGTCCGACGTCGGCTATGACAACGC
>JBBQPO010000051.1:0-26656 GCA_038217285.1 Chthonomonadales bacterium | reverse complement strand
ATCGTTGGAAAAGATAATGTCTACACCTGCCCGCTTGGCACCCAAATCGCTGCCACCACAACCACTAAATAATGATACACCGTTTAGCATCCCTTTGATCGCCCCTCCCATAAGGTGAACCTCAGATAGACGGTTCTTGCTCCTAGCCTTGAGTATGCCATTTCAAATTATACCTCCACAACTCCTTCCGGTAGGAACACACTGCCACTCCAGATCCATGATTGCCTGTAGGGGCTCCTCGCGACATTTTCAGCCTATCAAAGTACAGACAGGGGAATAGACCGCAGGCGGCGAATGTTAGGGGCAGCGTATCTTACGCTCTAATTCGCAGCGACAACCCGAAATTCCTGCGAGATCTCTTCCCCTCGGAATAAGGAAAGCAACGACGCCATGAACACTCAGTTTCAATACTCCGCCGGAGTCTGGAACCTGCACCCCGGAGCCGACCCGTTCGGCCCGCCCGTGCGCCCGGATCGCAACTTCACAGAGATATGCGGCATTCTCCAGAAACTTGGCTTTACGTATGTCCAACTGCACGACGACGACGCCGTGCCGATGGACGTTCCCGCCGCGCAGATCGGGTCGGCGTGTCAGACACTGAAGCGCATCGCGGGCGATCACGGCCTCGGAGTCGAGTTCATCGCGCCGCGCCTGTGGGAGGACCCGCGCTTCGCCGACGGCGGTATCACCGCCAACAACCCCACCTCCCGCGCACTGGCCCTCGACCGTGCCAAACGCTCGGTCGATATCGCCAACGAGCTGGGAACCGACCGACTGGTGCTGTGGCCCGCCCGCGAAGGCACCTATATTCGGGAGGCGAAAGACGCCGTCACTGCCTTTGGCCGCATGCTCGACTACTGCAACGCGATCCTGGCCTACGACCCGAAAATCCGCATCCTCGCCGAGATGAAGCCGAACGAGCCGATGGACCTGATGTATCTGCCCAGTACCGGCCACTTCCTCGCGCTGGCCTATAAGACCGCCGATCCGTCGCGCGTTGGGGTGCTCATAGAGGCGGCGCACTGTATTCTGCTCGGCCTCGATCCCTCCGACGAAATGGCCTACGCGCTGTTTCATGACAAACTGTGGGGCGTCCACCTGAACGATCAGAACGGCCTGAAATACGACCAGGACAAGAGCTTCGGCAGCGTGGACCTGCGCCGCGCCTTCAACGCCGTAGATGTGCTGATGCGCAACGACTACGGTAAGAACGGCGAAGTCATCGGGCTGGATGTCAAGGCGATGCGCACGCAGTCGTTCGAGCTCGCGTGGAAACATCTGGCCAACAGCAAGGAGATTTTCGAGCGCCTTGTCGCCATCGCCGCGCAGATAGACCGTCAGGAGTGGCAGTCTTATGTGGAAGCACAGGACTACGAAGGCCTGGAGATGTTTATCGTGCGTAACCTGCTGCGGGGCTAAAGCGTCAGAGAAAACGTGGGAAAGAGAGGGCGCTGCCTCTGCGCTCTTTCCCACGTTTTTCCGGTTTCAAAGAGGCTTGGTGAACCTGACGACGGCTCCGGACGACCAAACAGGAAGGAAACTGTACCTCTGTACGAAGGTGCGAACGGCGAGGAAGACCCTATGGACGATTCGACCCAACCACAGTCCCCAAAGCCGAAGCGCAACAGCCGTTTTCGGCTACTTGTCTTGCTGATCACGCTGATTTTGTTGGTCGCGGTCTACCTCCCACTGCGAACGAACCGCGCCAACGACCTGCTCACGCAGAGCCTCATGAAGGACGATGCGGAGGGTGTACGGTACGCCCTGAACAACGGGGCCGACCCCGACCTCCCGCTAAAACCTGCGGCAGGGCCAGATCATTTCGGCAGCATCGTCGATTATGTGCGTCTGCTTTTTCATCGCAGCCTGCGTCCCCCTGCCAATAACACCATGACCGTGCTGATGTACGCCGTTACCAACGGTGACACGGAGATAGTCACGGAACTGCTCCAGCATGACGCCAACGTCAACATTCGCCTCAACAGCGGCTACTCGGCCCTGCTTTACGCCGCTTCAAAGCCGCCGCCAGACATCCTGGAGGCGCTGCTGGCAAAGGGCGCAGATATGCATGTGCACAACCGGACAGGCGAGACTCCTCTGCTGTTCGCCGCCCGGACGGGGCAGACGCAAAACGTGCGCCTGCTGCTGGCGAAGGGCGAAGATATTCACGAGATCGACCTTCAGTCCCATACCGCGCTGTCGCTGGCCGTAGAGAATCGTCGTGAGCAGACGATTCAGGCTTTGCTGGCGCAGGGGGCCGATGAGCGCGACCTGAAAGTAGCTCGACTCCCTTGGAACAGTCCGATTGTGCAGTTTTCCAGCGGAGGGATGGTACGCTCTCTCGTCACCATCAACGGCGTCGCCACCGTCATTCTGAGCGGCCCAGGACCGCGCCCGACGCCACAGGCCCTGCCCGCGACGCCGCCGCTCGTTTTCGCGTCGGCGTACGGCAGTCCGGCGCTGCTGAAATTCCTCTGGGATCGAACCAACGCAACCACAAAGCAACAGGTCGGCTGGACCATCCTTTGCAATGCCGCACAGTCGGGTAAACCCGAAATAGTGAGATTCCTGCTGAACCAGCACCTTCCGGTCAATCCGCCGAACGCCCCGACATCGGCGAAGCGCCCGCCTGCGCACTTCCCCAACGGTTACGCTCCAGGCAAGGTCTATACGCCGCTCCACTATGCCGCCGCTCTGCCGAAGCCTGAAATCGCGGGACTACTTATTGCGCGCGGCGCTGACGTGAATGCGGAGGATACGTTCGGTACAACGCCTCTGCTCGCCGCCGCCAGTGGCGCCCATCTGGAGACGATGCGCCTGCTGATCGAACACGGCGCGAAAGTGGGAGCCGCCGAGCGTAACTCCGGCCAGAATGCCCTTATGCGCGGTATGCATGATGTGGGTGTCGCGCGCCTGTTGCTTGACCAAGGCCTGGATGTGAACGCCCGCGACCACACCGGCAGGACCGCCCTAATGCAGTGTTACATCACCGCCATCGCCGCCCTCCTGATCGAGCGAGGGGCCGACGTCAATGCGCGGGACGCCCAGGGCAATACTCCCTTGCTAACGGCGATTAACTCCTCTCGGCCAGACTACATTACGCTGCTGCTAAAACACGGTGCGAACGTCAATGTCGTCAATAGCCAGGGGCAGACCCCGCTTTCCCTAGCGCGCCTGCGAAGGGCGGAGCCGATGGTCGCTCTGCTCACCGCCGCCGGTGCGAAACGCTGAAATCCCTTTCTCTAGCGCCGTAGCGGCGATTGACAGGCCTTGTCGGTTTCCGGTATCCTTCTGAGCAGGCAAGCGGAGCGAATAAGACTCCGCAAAGTGTAAAGGAACGGAGAAACGGATGCCGAAAGTACTGGTCAGCGACCCCCTCGCCGAAGTCGGGGTCGCGAAATTGCGGGCGACGCCGGGCGTCGAAGTGGACGTAAAACATGGTCTGAAACCGGAAGAGCTGCTGGCGATCATCGGAGAGTACGACGCTCTGGCAGTGCGCAGCGAGACAAAAGTCACCGCCGCCATTCTCGCCGCCGCCGACCGTCTCAAGATCATCGGGCGGGCAGGCGTCGGCGTCGATAACATCGATGTCGAAGCGGCCACGAAAAAGGGCATTCTTGTCGTCAACTCGCCGGACGGCAACACCCTGGCCGCCGCTGAGCTCACCGTCGGGATGCTGCTCGCGCTGGCGCGCCGGATTCCTGAGGCTGAGGCCAGCCTGAGAGCTGGGAAATGGGAGCGCAAGAAGTTCGTCGGCACGGAGATAGCCGGCAAGACCGTCGGTGTGCTGGGTCTGGGGCGCATCGGCTATGCGGTCGCCGAACGCTTAAAAGCTTTTGGCGTGGAGCTGATCGCCTACAATCCGTTCGTGCCGGAGGAGATGACGCGGCGGATGGGCGTCGAACCCGTCTCGCTTGACGATCTGCTGCGCCGCAGCGACTTCATCACCATTCATACCCCGCTCAGCGACGAGACGCGCAATATGCTCTCGACCCCGCAGTTCGCGCTCATGAAAGAGGGGGTGCGGATTGTCAACTGTGCGCGCGGCGGGATCGTGGACGAGGCGGCGCTCGCGACGGCGGTGAAAAGCGGCAAAGTGGCGGGCATCGCCTTCGATGTCTTTACGAAGGAGCCGCCGGAGGCGACCAATCCGCTGCTGGACCTGCCCTCCAACAATATCCTGATTCCGCACCTAGGAGCCTCGACCGAGGAGGCGCAGACGAAAGTCGCCGTAGACGTCTGCGAACAGATCGCCGATGTCCTGCAGGGTCGCCCCGCGCGCACCGCCGTCAATCTGCCTGCCATCTCCGCCGAAGATCTCGCGCGCATCGTTCCTTTCCAGACGCTCGCCACGAAGATCGGCAGCCTTCAGATGCAGTTGGCCCTTGCCGCCGGGGAGTCGGGCCGGCGTATCAACGCCGTCGAAGTGATCTTCAGCGGCGATTTCGCGGGCCTGCCAACGGCTCCAATCACGCGCGCCGTTCTGAAAGGGCTCATGGCTCCGCTGTCGGAGAACACCGTCAACATCGTCAATGCGCCGTCACTGGCAGAGGCGCGGGGCATTCGCGTCGTGGAGTCCCACAGCCCTGCCACCGCCGACCACACCTGCCTGCTCTCGGTGCGCGCCCACCTGCCGGGGAGCGACCGCACGATCTGCGGGACCGTCTATGACAACGAGCCGCATATCGTTCATATCGACGGCTACCATGTCGATATCGTGCCGTCCGGTCATATGATCATCACGCAGCATAGCGACAGGCCGGGCATCATCGGCAATGTCGGCATGCTGCTCGGCAGCAACCATATCAACATCGCTGGTATGCACGTGGGCCGCGAAACCAGCGGGGGTCGGGCCATCATGGTCGTCATGGTCGATGAGCCCATCCCGGCCGAGCTGCTGCCTCTGATTCGGGGTTTCCCGGGCATGGAAGAGGCGCAGCTCGTGACGCTGTAGCGAAACCCCGCGTTCGCTGCGGGTTCAGGCGCAACAGGCGAGACAGGTCGGCTCCCAACGACGGCCTGTCTCTCTCGTTGTCACCGCAAATGCCGCACAGACCGTACATCAAGCCTGCCCGTTGTAACTTTTTGTAACCTTCACAAAAAAAAAGTTCTCAAATGGCCATAGCGAGTGAACTTTCCCCTGCAGAGTTTCGTCCCTCCTATTGGAGAGCTATTGTTCGGCTCTCTGCAATGTTGAAGGAACCCCCGCCCACTGGGCGAATTGTGAACGGCAGTTCTAGTGATTGCGCTGTTTCTGCTGTAAACCAACGGGGTACTGGTGCAATTCTGCAAGTCTGGGAAGTGTGACCTATGGTACCTACTGCGTCGTCCCAACAAAATCGCCGCGCGGAAGTGCGCTGGCAAGACCGAGTGATTTCCTGCTTCTGGCTGCCGTTGAGCCTGCTTTTCCATATCTGGGTCTATTTCACGCCCAACTATGAAGAAAAGTGGGGTCTTTTGCAGCCTTCTCGGAGCCACCCGCACTCACGCCCACCCCTACAACACTCTTTCCTCATTGTGGCTCTTGTGGTGACAAGCGTTCTAGGGTTCACACTGTTCGCCCTGATGACGCTGCCTCCACTGGTCTCCCGTCTGCTTCTGATCCTGGTCTTCGGGTTCAGTCTCTGGCAGCTTATGCGGCCCAAAACCTAGCTCCCGGCGCGTTATCCTCCCACCGTAGCCCGATCTGTGCTCTCCGTCGCCGAAAGGCGGTAAGGGGCTGCGGATCGGGTTTCTTGTTTTCTCTTGAAAGGCAGCTCTCAGAAAACATAATGGTTGCATCCAGCCTGGATTCGTGACATAATGCGTTATTACGTTGTGCTGGAACCGTGGGCTTTCCGGGCTGCTCCCTCGATCCGGATACGCGCCACGCCCAGGACGGGGAGCACGGATGGACGAGATCGTCGATATAAATACGCTTTTCGGGCCTATGCCTTTTGCCAGCACCGATATGACCGTGGACTCTCTGATAGCCCTGATGCAGAAATATAGCGTGGGACGGGCCTGTACGCTCTCCACACTGGGAGTACTGCTCGACGCCACAGGCGGAAACGGAGCGACCCGCGCCGCGTGCGCGGAACACCCGGCTCTTCTGCCGGTCGCGACCTTCAATCCCACCACTTTTTTCGGTGATCCGGCACCTCTCCAAAACCTCCGGGCGGACGGCTTCTGCATGGTGCGCTTCTTTCCCTGTGAGCAGGGCTGGCCCGTCTCATTCGCGCCATTTCCCTCTCTCCTGGAAGCTCTCCAGGCTGCCCAGATGCCGGTGATGGTCGGCGTGAACAGCATCGGAGAGATCACCGCGCTCGCCGAGATCCTGGGCCGTTATCCGGCCCCGGTCATTCTCTCCGGCGTCGACTACACGCTCCTTGCCGAAGCGATCGCGGCGCTGCGGCGTTTCGATCACTGGCATCTCGAAACCTCCCATCTGTTGGCACCGGGCTGTATTGCGCAGGTCGTCGCCACCGTTGGGGCGCAACGCCTCCTGTTCGGTACCGGAGCGCCCGCCTGTCCCATCGCGGCCGGACTGCATACCCTGCACTACACCGGTCTCTCCGAATCGGATCGCCGCCAGATTCTTACCGACAATGCGCGCCGGGTTCTGTCTCTGCCGGAGTAGTCGAATCGGCTGTTTTCAAAACCGTTCTTCAGGGGGTCGCTCCGTTGGCAATTTTCGATATTCATGCTTCGCTCGAAGGGTATGTCCTGCCCGGTATCAATCAGAACGCCGGGCAGGTGGTGCAGAGTATGCAGGCGCGGGGAATCGAGCGCACTATTCTCATGGCGGCGCGGGCGGCGCAGGCCGATCCGCTCTCCGGCAACCGTATCCTGCGTGTTATGCTGGATCAGGGTCCCGGTCTGTACGGCTGCCTGGTAGCGCATCTGAACCGCGTCGATGCCTCTCTGCAGTCCATTCGGGATCTGCTCGGCACTCGGCGCTTCCTGGGTGTTCTTCTCACCTCCACACACCCGCTTGAACCGCTGCATCCGCTGGTCGCCGACGAGACTCTCAACGCCTGTCGTCGTTATCAGAAGCCGATCTTTCTTCTCACCCCGAACGCCGCCTGTGTGGAGGTCGCGCTGCATCTGGCCAAGACCTACAGCATGCATAAGTTCATCTTTCTGGGCATGGGCGGCGCGGACTGGCGCACAGCCATTGCCGCCGCACAGCAGTCGGTCAACATCTTTCTAGAGACCTCCGGCAGTCTGGACCGCGCGCGTATTCCGGCGGCGGTCGAAGCGATCGGCGGACACCGTGTCCTGTTCGGCAGCGGCTTCCCGCAACTCGACCCTGCCGCCGCGCTGGGTCTGATCGAGGACTCCGACCTTTCCGCACTGGAGCGCCGCCGTATTCTCCATGACAACGCCGCCAAACTCTTCAATCTGGACGAGATCGAACAGCCTGCCTGAACCCCGGTTCTGGGGGGGGAAATCCTCCCAAATCCCCGTTAGGATAGGGGATTTGGGGTATGCCGTGCAGCGGCGTCCTATTTTCCGTGGAAGCCCCCTTGTCCGACTCTCACGACGTCCTGTAATAGCCTGCCTCGCCTCCCTGTCGCCCTGCCTCTGACTCCGCTGCTGCCGCCTGTGCAAAGCGAAGCCTCTCCTCCTAAGATCTCATCTTGTCCCTTAGATTTGTCGTGTCAAGCAACCTCCTCTTCGCGATTTACTTCCCGCCCCTCAAGGAGCGAGGCAGAGTACGAAAGGGCGAGGCGGACGTTCTTTGCCAGGGCATCCCCTTCCCTACGAGACAAGATAAGCCTTTAGGCATGGGAGGTATGGCATGTTCTTTGTGAAAATTTCAGTCTGTTCGGTTGTATTCCGTCAATAGTGTGCTATACTATAGTTGATATGCCTGTAAGGTCGAGGTGTTTGTGAGGAGGACGCTCGTATGAGCGTTTCGACAACAAGAGATGGCAGGCGGTCGCGCTTGCAGGTTGTTTGCGGAGCGGCGCTTTTCGGGTTGCTGATCGGCATTGCGTCGCCGACAGATTGTCAGGAACAGCCGTTCGCACCCATCGACGAGGAGATGCTGCATCTCACGCCGGTGACCCGCCAAATGGACTACATCAACTTTCTGCCGTCGATGGGTGCATTGAGACCGATGCACACCCAGATGGAACTGTTCTATTTCGACAACGTTCTGCTGCCGGCAGCGACCTGGCTGGATGACGATCCGGACAACACCGTCAAAAGGCATCTGGAGACGGCGACCGACATTCGCCGTTCCGTCCTTCCGCAGACCAATCCGCGTGGCACGATCTCGCTCCTCCTGTATGGAAATGGGGAGACGCCACTCGACAGCGACAAGGGCCAGGCCGGCTTCCGGTCGAACGGGCCTTCTCTGCCGGACGCTTCGAACCCAGGCTCGGAGCTTCCACTTTCGGGTTTTTGAACGGCAATCGCGGTAATACAGTCGCCCTCCTAAACTGTTTTTGCGGGTGTGGGGAACCTCTGACCTCCAGGTCCGCCGAGCCATAACGCAGGGCAGATACCAGCAGTGATGGGCAGCGTCAACAAAGAGATCCCACATGTCGAATCGGAGATTCGCTGTGCATCGGACAACCATTATGAAAGAGAAGCCTGTCAATTACTGTGCTGTAGTTCTGGCTGTGGTTTTCGGCATTTTTGCGCTGTCCTCTGCCCGCGCGCAGTCTGCCAGCGACGTTTACAAGAAAATGACCGACATCTATGCTAATGCGAAATCCTTTCAAGGAACCATCGTGCGTGTTGAAAAAGGCACGAGGCCCGACGGCAAGCGAGGGACGCAGACCGTAACGATCAAGATCTGGTTCAAGGCCCCGAACAAGTACGTCGTGAACAATGTCACCTCAGCTACCATTAGTGGGAGAAGCAAGTCGTCCGATAAGACTATGGTTACCGATGGCAAATCGCTGTTCATGTACTCCCGGTCAGAGAAAGCCTACCAGCGCGGGCAGATTCCAAACGAAAATATGCTTTCGCGATTTTTCGCGGTACTGAATCCTGTAAATGGTTTCTTATTGTTACCGGAAACGACCGTGAAGGGCCGCGCCACCTTTGTCTTAAAACCAGACATGCCGACCAAAGGCGTACCAACCGAACGCGCGAACGCTAAGGTCACCATTATAATCGACAAACAGAACTCTCAGTTCTTGAAACTGACGATTGTGACCGCAAACGGCACCCTGATACAGTCGGCAAACGACCAACTGATGAATATCAACATCCCAGATAGTATCTTTGTCTGGACACCCCCGACCGATTATAAGGAGGTCAAGCCTCCGCCGTCTATTCCCTCCACCAATCCCAAGTAGAATCCCTGAACAATGACTCTGGCCGAATCACGCAGGCTCTATGCTTGCTGCGTCCGGGAGTCACCCTTGCCGAAACTCTGGGATATACAGTCGGATTTCTGAACGGCGCTTCGGCCTGCCCGAATAGAATCGTCATAACGGGGTTGCGGGGCGTTCTTACTCACCAGTATTTTCGCTAGAAGCGTGGCCGAAAAGTCCTTTAGCCAGCAAACGATCAAA
The DNA here is from genome assembly GCA_038217285.1 of Chthonomonadales bacterium. Classification (GTDB taxonomy): domain Bacteria; phylum Armatimonadota; class Chthonomonadetes; order Chthonomonadales; family Chthonomonadaceae; genus JANXLO01. The sequence continues at coordinate 17,141 of JBBQPO010000051.1, read as the reverse complement.
AACTCATGGCTCCAGGATGCTTGTAGAAGCGTCAAATCTCACTTTCACGGGAAATATGACACCGCCATTTTGACGGTTTTCACAGAAAATCGACTTTTCGGCTGCGCTTCTAGGGCTGCTTTTCCCTTCAACAGACCGACTTTCTGAGGGGATTTGAAAAAAATTGTCTGGTATCCTGAGACACAAGGCGATTTGGCACGGAATGTGCAAGAGTAATATTTTGGAGATCATTCTCTAATTACGCCCGGTGTGCGATCATTCGTCATCAAAGAGGTACGCAGCTTCCCTGACCGACCCCAGGGTTGGTTGGCGCACAAAATACCAGCAGGACAGCACAACTGTTAAGATATATCCTGCATATCGAAAGGTGGATTTATGCTCCGAACACACAATGGGAATTTTATGTATCATGCACGCGCTTACTCTCTGAAGGCACTTGTGACTCTGGTTGCAGTAGGCTTATGCTCTCAGGCACACGCCGATTTCTTCACGAGCCCGGTGTCTTTGACCGTTGGGCCAACCACTACGGACTTCAGTTCAACCTTTACCTTCAACCAGTTCACCCCTGGCGTCGGTCAGACGCTTACCGGCGTCGAAATTACACTGCAAGGTGTGGTCAACGGAACCATCCGAATTGAGAACACGGGCGGTTCGCCCATTACCGCGACGGGTCTGCTTCGAGCGACCGTTTCGTTGACTCGTCCTGGTGGTGGTGCGATCACCCAGGTTATTCCGGTCGGTACGCAAGTACGCAGTCTGACGGCATTCGATGGGAATATCGATTTCGGTGGCACCAGTGGCTTTACCTCCGCTGCTACCGGCAGTCAGACGAGTGGCCCTACCATCTATACCGGTGCCCTCCTGACGGACTTTCTTGGCGCTGGCACAGTAGACCTGCCCGTGTCCGCAACGGGAACGTCCACTGCAACCGGCGGTGGCAACATCGTCTCCTCATTCAGCACCAGCGCCACAGCGACAGCTACGCTCCGCTACACCTATACGGACTCCTCCCCCGCGACACCCGAACCGGGCACGTGGGCGATGTTGGCTGCCGGCGCTTCTACCGGTCTGGTGGCCCTGCGCCGCCGACGCCGCAACAAGAAGTAGTTTCTGCTTCTTGTGCAAACATAAAAATGAGCGTCCTGAGTTTTCAGGACGCTCATTTTTATGTTTGATTTTGTCGGAACCGCCGCCCTGAGCTCCCTTACAGTTCCACACTCTGCCGCAACAGTGTCCCGCCGACGCCAGCGCCGGGTTCGCGGGTGAGAACGGTGATGCTTGGGACTCCGCATTGCCGTAGATAGAGGCGGGCCTGCTCCAGTCCGGCGCCTACCTGTTTCGTGTTGTGGCTGTCGTCGCCAAAGCAGAAAGGAACGCCCATCGCCTGGGCCTGTTTCACCAGCCAGGGGGCCGGATAGGGCTCGCCCAACCCTTTACGCCACCCGGCGGTGTTCAGGTCGAGGATTCCGCGATGAGCGCGAACCGCTTCCAACGCGTCGGTCGCCGCCAGACGGATGCGCGACGTATCGAGAGAAAAATCTCCAAAACCTGCCAGGGCAGCGTTTCTCTTGATTAAGTCCAGATGCCCCACTACCTCCGGGTGCAGAGCCTCTACCATCTCCGCGACCGTCTCATAATAGATTACGGCCAGCGTTTCCGGCCCCCCCAGGGCTTCCGCCGCTTTGACCCAGCTCTCCGGCGGCCCATCGATCTGATGCTCCCGAACATAGTGTACCGAGCCGACACAGTAGTCGAAGAGAGGCCGACCGTCCGGCAGCCGCTGTTCCCGATAGCCGCGCATCTGCTCCACATAAGTCTCGGTCGGAATCACCTCCGCCTCGAAGCCGCGCAGCACGATCAACCGATCCGCGAACTCTTCCGCCAGAGGCGTCAGAACAGCGGAATAGCGTTCGAAATCTGCCGTGATCTTCGCCATATCCCAGCCCCGGTCCCGTTCCTCCGCATAGAGGAACCGTTCCGCACTGCGCGGCACATGCTCGCTCACGCCGAACGTGTGATAACCCGCCGCGACAGCGGCCTCCAAAATCTCTCGTAGTGTTCCCTCGGCATGGTCACAAAACTCGCCGCTATGCCCCCCATGCAGCGAGACCCGCCATCGTTCTAAGTCCAAATGCTTTCCTCCCGATCTAAAATGAAACCCTTGTGGCGACGCCTCTTTGTCGGCTCAGGAGCCGCTTCGAACGTTTGTAAAGACGGAGAGGAGGCTCTTCATGCCTGCCGCGACCATGCCGCCGTCGGAGCCGACCGCCAGGAAGGTAAAGCCGTCCGCCACCGTCGGCGCGATCTGATCGGCCGAGCCAAGCAGAATGCCGGCCGCCTTGTTGGCCCCTCGCGCGGCCTCAGAGACGCGGTGCAGTGCGGCGCGAAAGTCCGGATGCGTGTACTGCTGGGGTATGCCGAGGCCGAGGCTCAGGTCGAGCGGCCCGACGAACAGCACATCCACGCCTTCCACGGCGGCGATCTCCTCTACTTGCGCGACCGCCTGCGGGGTCTCGATCTGCACGATAGTCAGAAGGTTGGCGTTGGCTTCCGCAAAGTAGCGGTCGAACTCCTGGCTAAACCCGGCGGCCCGGGTGAATCGTGCCGCGCCACGCACTCCCTGCGGCGGGTAACGCATGGCGGCGACGGCCCTACGTGCCTCTTCCGCCGTGTTGACGTAGGGAACCATGATCCCACTGGGTCCCAGGTCGAGGGTGCGTTTGAAACGCGGGGCATCGTTCCAGGCGATGCGCACGATTCCAACGGAGTCTGTGGCGCTGATCGCCTGCAACTGCCCCAGCAGATGCGCCTCATCGCCGGAGCCATGCTCCAGATCGATCAGCAGCCAGTCGAATCCGGCTTTACCCGCAATCTCGGCCGTCACGCTGGAACCCAGGTTCAGCCACGTTCCTGCCAGCACCTCGCGCCGCAATACACGCTCACGCAGATATTTCAATCGCTCTTCCCTTTCTCTCTCTGCTTTCAGGCAGTGCCCTGCACCGTCTGCAATAAGGCCTGGATATAGCCGAAGGAGTAGGCATAGGCGAGCGCGCCGCCTACATCGCCCTCGATGACCGGAACATGGTCGGGCATGATCATACCGTCGTAGCCCACCTCCTGGTAGACTCGCAGGATGCGGGGCATATCCACGTCCCCATTATCCGGCAAAGTCTCCGAGAAGTCGAGAAAACGGCCCTTGATATTGCGGAAATGGACGTTGAAAATCTTGCCCCGGCTGCCGAAATAGCGGATGACATCGGCTATCTCGCGATTCGGGTCTGTCAGCATCTCGCAGACCGTTCCCTGGCAGAAGTTCAGGCCATGATAGGGGCTGGGCACGATCTCGATGAACCGCTTCAACCCGTCTACCGTCCCGAGCGGGCATTCGATCCCGCGATAGCCCTTTTTGGGCATGGAAGGATCGTTGGGATGGCAGGCGAGCCGGACTCTATTCTCCGCTGCTACCGGAATGACACGCTTGAGGAAGTAGGTGACCCGCTCCCAGTAGAGATCGGAGGTGACATGCCCGGCCAACGTCGGCGTGTCGGAGTCGGCCTTGGTATAGGTGAAGGTGCTATAGCGGGCATCGCCGCGCCCTGGAGTCGAGGCCGTGCGCGGAACGCCGAGCAGGGTGAGGTTATACTTGAGCAGGAAGATCCCGGCCTTCGCGGCGTTGCCGATCATCTCGCAGATCTGATCTATCTCGCGATCCCGCTCCGGAGACTTGCCGAGCAGAATATTCGGCATCTCCGCCTTTTCGATGGCGACGGAGCTCATCGGCAAGGGCACCGCTTCCAGGGCGATGCCATGTTTTTCCACACGCTCGCGCAGACGGGTCAGGCCCGCGACGGTCCAGTTGGCGTCCATAGTGCGGGAAGGCAGCGCACTGCAGATATGATTGACGCCGAGAGCCGCCATGATCTTCAGGTCGGCCTCGCTGTCGTGGTGCTGATGCCCGAGCTTCATGCGGGCCTTCGGGTTGGGTTTCGCTTCCTGTGCTCCGGCGTCGTTCGCCGCTGCTCCCAGCGTTACCGCACTTCCCAGCGCGCCCGTCAGAAAGTGACGGCGCGATGTGCCTGTGGCCATTGATTGCTCCTTTGCTGTATCCCGGATACCGTAAAAGGTATTTGGCTTCCCAACGATTGATTTCCTTCCCGGTCGAAGCGAGGAGAGGTATAATGAGTCTATATGGAAAAGCAAGTCCCCCACGCACCGCAGATACGCGCACTGTTTCTGGATATAGACGGTACGCTCGTCGGAATGGAAGAGGCTGTTTCGCCCGGCGTGGCGGTGGCGCTGGCAGCGGCACAGGCGCAGGGCTGTCATGTCGTTCTCTGCACGGGTCGTACTCGGTTTCGCGCCCAGCCCGTGCTCGAATCGCTGGGCGAGCCGTATGGCTACCTGGTGGCCTCCAATGGGAGCGTGGCGGCCCACGCCGGTCGCGGCGAGATCCTCTATCGCAATCTGATGCCGATCCCGCTGGCGCTGGAGGTGGTGCGCGCCATCGTCGCGGTCGGTTCGGAGCCCTATGTTTTCGAGGACTCGGATAGGCCGGGCCTTGAAGGTGCGCGAGTGCTCTATCATCCGGAGATGACGGTGGGCCGGTGGGCCGATATACCGCGTTACCGGCCCTACGCCCGCATTCTGGAGGAACTGCCCTTCGAGCCCGTCTCCGTCAGCGCCTTTGGCCCTCCAGAGCGCATGCGCCCCCTGGTAGAAAAACTGCGAACGCACCTTGCTGGGGCTGTCAGTGTCGTGCAGTCGGGTTCGGAACTGAACTGGGGCATCGAGATCTATGTGCCGGGGGTCAGCAAGCAGGTCGGAGTCGAGTACATAGCAAAGCATCTAGGTGTACGGCAGGAGGAGACGATGGCCGTCGGCGACCATCTGAACGATATCGAGATGCTGCGCTGGGCCGGGGTCGGCGTGGCGATGGGCAATGCCCTGCCCGAGGTGAGCGCGGCCGCCGACTATGTGACCTCCGGCTACCGGGAGGACGGCGTCGCGCGGGCTGTCGAGCATTTCGTGTTACACGCGTCTTCCGGAAGAGCGCCGTTGGCCCCTGAAAACGCTGGAGGAATCAAGCGGTGAAAAACTGGATTGTGCGCTGGATCGCCAACATCGCGGCTCTGTTTGCGGTGACAATGTTCGTGCCTGGCATTCATTTCGATGGGCATAACTATCTGTCGCTGGTGATTGTCGTCGTCGGGCTGGCGCTCGCCAATGCCGTCCTTCGTCCTATCATCATGTTCTTCGCGTGGCCTATCAACTGTCTGACGTTTGGGCTGCTGGGTTTTGCATTGAACATCCTGTTCTTCTGGGTGGCAGGGAGCGGTGTGGTGCCAGGCTATCGTGTGGACGGGGCGCTGCCCGCCCTCATCGGCTCGGTTGCGATGGGCCTCCTCAGCGGCGTGATCAGCTTCTTCTTCAAAGATCGCGGCGACAAAGACAACAAGTAGCCCGGCCTTAACGCAGAGTCGCCCTGCGCAAACAACTTGAAGCCAACACGACGCAGGGACCAGATCCCTACGTCGTGTTGGCTTCATCGCCGATATGGCATACTACAGTCCGACGCGCGCCTGCAGTGTCAGCAGAGGACTGCCGGTGCCCGAGAAGTGGACCGCGCCCTCGACCCCGATCCGGACCGCGAGGTCCGCGCCAATAAACAGTTTGCCCCCGAAACGCGTCCTCTCCGCGATGTACGGGCCGAGGCCCGCCCCGAAGTAGAGACGATTGCCGCCAAGCAGTCCTTTGGAGTAGATCTGGTCCAATGTGATCGGCACCAGGGTCGAGATACCGCGGAAGTTGGCGGAGAGGATCGCATCCGCATCGATGCGCGTGGTAGAGCTCGGCAGTATCCCGCGTCCCAGCGTCACGTCGATGCCGCCGTCGAACTTGGTGCGCGGCGAGAGCATCGCTCCCAGCCGCAGATGAAGCGGGAAGGGTTTGGGGATCAGGTCCAGCGGCCCGAGCTGGCCGCCCCGTCGCTCCGTGGCGGCGAGTGTCAGCGGCACGACGCGCGCAAACACATCGGTGGACACCGCCGCGTTCGGAAGCGCTTCCTCCGCTCGGGTACCGACCGGAGCGCCCGCCAACAGCAGGGCCGTCAGGCCTGCCAACATAGGCACTCCGCCCCATCCGACGACCAATACGATACGATTATGATGCAGGGACATGGAATCTTTTCTCCTTTTTTGAGCCGCCGTTTCCGGCAGACGCCGCCACTTTGCAGTTCGCTTAAGACATCTGTACGACACTCTTCTGTGGTTCGCGGCAGCCGAGGGGAACTCCTGCTCAAGACGGCCTGATGCGAACAAAAAATCTTCAAGGCGGCCGCGTTAGGGAGCCTGAATCGCCCTTGCGGAAGCGGGTCGATATTTGCTATAATCAGCCCGGTTCGTATCGGTGGTGCGCGATGAGAGACACGAGTGAGCAGCGAGAGCCGCATTCCGGAATGACCGGGCAAGCGGACGTAGACCGGAGGCCAGGGTGAGCGGACAGCTCGAATTCGGAGAGGAAGACCGCTCGGCCACGCTCCGAATCGCGTGGAAGCTGTCGCTGCATCTTCTTGCCTCCAAAGTCAGCACGTCCATGTTCCAGGGCTTCATCGTGCCGATACAGCCACTGACCTACGAAGGCAATGTCGTCACCCTCGGAGTCAGCAGTGCGTTCGCTCGGGACCGCCTGGAACACAATCACCTGAACGCTATTCGCAGTGCGCTGGAGTTCCACCTCGATACCACCGGCCTCCAGGTCCAGTTGGTCGTCTCCTCCCGTGAACAGCAGGCGGAGAGTTCGCGCAAGGCGTCGGCGACCGCTTCGGTTCAGACGGCCCTGCCCCTCGATACCGAAGCCGATGAGGAGGCAGACCCTCCCCATGTGGCGGCCCGCGCCGAAACGCCCCTGCAGACGCCTTCGGTGCAGCCGCGCCCCACCCCGAAATCCAACTCTCGCAAGACCGAAGGCAGACGCGGCGCCGACCTGCCCGAAATCCCCTGCATGCCGCTGAACGGCCGCTTCCTCTTCGAGAACTTTTTAGGCGGCGGACGCTCGAATCGTCTTGCCTTCGCAAGCGCGAGCGCCGTCGCCGAGCGGCCCGGCGACGTCTACAATCCGCTGTTTCTCTACGGCGGCCCTGGCCTCGGGAAAACACATCTGCTGCAGTCGATTGCCCACGACATCCGCCGCCGACATCCCAAGATGCGAATCGCCTACGTCTCCGGCGAGTATTTCACGCAGCACTATGTCTCGTCGCTCGGGGCGAAAGTCATCGAAGAGTTCCGCCGTCAGCATCGCGCGGTGGATGTCTGGCTGGTAGACGATATTCAGTTCATCGCCGGTAAAGAGCAGACCAAAGAGGAGTTCTTCCACACCTTCAGCGCGCTCTATCAGACGGGGAAGCAGATCGTGCTCGCCAGCGACCGCAGTCCGCGTGAACTGAATACAATGGACGAACGCCTTCGATCCCGCTTCCAGAGCGGCCTGATCGCCGATATCAGTCCGCCGGAGTTGGAAACCCGCATCGCGTTCCTTCAGAAATGCCGCGAACGGGAAGGGGTGGATGTCCCTGACGATGTACTGCTCTATATCGCCGATGCCATCCAGTCCAATATGAGGACGCTGGAAGGCGCTCTGACGCGCCTGATTGCCTCCTGTTCAATCATGAACCAGTCGCCCACGCAGGAGGTCGCGCAGGGTGTGCTGAGCGAGTACTTCATAGGCAAGCCGATCCGGGTGCGAAAGGTTACCATCGATGAGATCGTGGACGCCGTCGCGGAGCAGTTTCAGACGACCTCCGTGCAGATCAAGGGGCCGGGCCGCCATAAGGATATCGCTCTGGCGCGCCATGTCGCCATGCACCTCTGTCGTGAGCTTATGCCGGAGCTCAACACCTCCATCACGGGAGCGGCATTCGGCGGACGAGACCATGCCACCATCGTCTACGCCTGCCAGCGAATCCGCACCCTGCTCCAGGCCGATCCCGGCCTGAAAGCTCTGGTGAATCAGTTGATTAAGAGTCTGATGGGTTAAACTCTGAGTCGCAAAGTTATACAGTGCCAGGAGGAAGTTATTAACAGAGAGGCGGAGTAGGGAAGGCGATTCGAAGGGCGAACAAGTGCATGTTTAACGCTTTAAACATGCACTTCCCGAAGGGCGGATTGCTACTAGGGGGATAGTTATTAACAGTTTCAACCGAGTCGGGGCGAAGTTATTAACAGCGGGACTCATAACTGCCTGTCAACGAATCTGTCAACAGTTCTCTGTTAGTAAGTGGGCAGTTATGAGTCGAGTTATTAACAGCGAAGACGGCCCATTGTTAATAACTATCCCCCTAGTAGTTGAGACGGATGTAGACTCAATTGCGTTATCGGTAACTAGCAGAATCTATCAGAGTCGCAGAACGATTTGATTCTATCGTTTGAAAAATACGATTCGCCCGTCTACTATCCCCCTAGTTATGAGTCTTATTCACCGCTTAATCATAAGCACAGACTCTTATATAGATCATAGATAACTGATTCTTGATTCATAGGGGCTCTGGGAAATGACTCTTGAAATTCTGGAATAGTTCCCTGGATTCCGAATGGGGAACGGAAGAGATGCGGGCGAGGGAAGAATCGATTTGAACCGGGAAACGGGATCGAACGTAGAATCCAAGTGGTACTCGGAAGAGATCTCGAATCGCCTGTTCGTTCTGTTGGTATTGTTGATAACTTGTTAATAACTTCTCTGTTTTGACAGCCTGGAAGAACCGAGTGCGACGAGAAACGGAGCGTGGTAAGCGTCATGCGTGTCTGCCAACTGAAACTGAGTGGATTTCGGAACTACACCACGCTGGATCTGACGCCGGGAGAGGGTCTGAATATTCTGCATGGGCCGAACGCCCAGGGCAAGAGCAATGTGCTGGAAGCCCTCTCCCTGCTGGCGACCACGCGCTCCTTCCGGGCCGGTCGCGAATCGGAGATGATTTTTCGCGAATCGGAGATGGCCCATGTGACGGCGGAGGTTTCGCGAGAGCGGGAGGGCGATGCCGAGATTCAGGTATCGGTCTTTCAGAGCGACAAAAAGGCGGTTAGGGTCAACGGCCTGAAACGCAGCCGCGTCGTCGATATTCTGGGACAGTTCAATGCGGTGTTCTTCGGCTCCCTAGACATGCCGATCGTGACGGGCGAGCCTTCCACGCGGCGGCACTATCTGAACGTGGAGATCTCTCAGATCAGCCCGCGATACGTCTACGACCTGGGCCACTACAAGCGGGTGCTGGAGCAGCGGAATCGTCTCCTGCGGGAGCTGCGGGAGCGGCCGCGGCCTCCGGACGAGGTCGGCCTGGACGTCTGGAACCAGCAGTTGATCCAGTTCGGCGCGCCCCTGTTCGAAAAGCGCCGTTTCTACATCGAGCGACTGGCGCCGTTGGCCGATCAGATTCATCGCGAATTGACCGATGGCAAAGAGGGTCTGGAAGTGCGCTATCTGCCGAGCATTGCGCTGCCCCGGTGCGGAGAGCCCGATAGGCTGCGGGAATCTTCGGCGGAAGACCAATATCTGGCGGAAGCGCAGGCCAGCGCGGAGTCCGAGACACCGACTCTGCCGCAGACTCGTCCGGAATCGCCCCTCAGCGCCACGGAGGCGATTGCAAATGCTTTTCGCCGGGCCTTAGGGGGGGTAGGTCTGGATGAGGCCCGTAGAGGCACGACACTGCTTGGTCCGCAGCGTGACGACCTGATTTTTCTCATCAACGGCGCCGATGCCCGTATCTACGGCTCGCAGGGGCAGCAGCGAACGGTCGTTCTGGCGTTGAAACTGGCCGAGTTTCAGCTTATCGAGGACTATGTGGGGGAGCCGCCGGTGATGCTGCTCGACGATGTGATGAGCGATCTGGACGATGCCCGCCGTAAGCACCTTCTGAGCTGGGTGCGCCGTCGCGGCCAGACCTTTCTGACCTGCACCAATTTACGCTCCTTCCCGAAGGAGATCCTGGACGAGGCGACGACCTTTCGGGTCCTTGCCGGAACGGTAACACCTGATGTCAGTCGAAGACCCCGATCCTCAAAATCCACCCTCCCCCGATCGGAACCGAAGCTCGGAGAAGCGGCCGACCTGGCAGAGCCGGAAAGCGTCGTCGGAAGCGCGGAGTGAGTCCACGCCGCCCGCCCTGCGCAACAGTCCCATCGCGGCGGCGCTCGCGAACGCCATCAACCGCATGGACAGCGCCACCCAGATTCGGGAGAGCCTGGCGCTGGCCTACTGGCCGCGTGTGGTAGGTGCGCAGGCCGCTGCCGCGACGCAGGCCGAGTCGGTGCGCGACGGCGTGCTGTTCGTGCGCACCAAAAGCTCCGTCTGGTCCCACGAGCTGATGCTGCACAAGGCGCGCCTGCTGCTGGGCCTCAATCGCCTGCTCGGCGCGCAGGTCATCACCGAGATCATCTTCCGGGCGCAGGGCATTGCGCCGCCGGAACCGCCTGCCGACCCGGACAACCCGACCGATGAAGAGCTCGCCGCGCTGGTTCTGGAACCTCACGAGCGAGAGCGTCTTCGCGCCAGCCTGGAAGCTCTCTTTTCGATCACGGACGAACACGCTCGGGAGAGTATCGCCCGCCGCATTACCCTCGAAGCCCGCCTGCGTCACTGGCGTCTGGAACACCACTGGAAGGTCTGTCCTCGCTGCGACTCCCTCCACAAAACGCCTTACCGAATCTGCCCCATCTGCCGCCTGAGTTAGCAGGGCGAACAGACGCGCTTGACTCTGGCCGCTTGCCGACCTATAATCTCCCTGGTACGCCGGTTCATCGGCGGCTCTGTCTTTGGCGCGGTGAGAGGAGAGGTCGGTGACGCTTCGTCCCCTGGTCGTGTTTACGCTGGCATTTGGAGCAGGTATCCTGGCGGCTGCGTCGGCCGCGTGGCTGGTCTGGGGCGGCCTGGCGGCGTTGGCTGGCATGAGCGGAATGCTGCTGTTGACGCGCCGCACGGTCTGGCTGCCGTACGCTCTCGCTCTCGCCGTCGGGTTGGTCGGCAGTCTGGACTATGGCCTGCATACCCGATGGGCGGCAAACGACATCGCAAATGCCGCTCCTTGCCTTATCACGTTGACAGGCGTCGTAGACTCCGATATCGAACTGTTGCAGAGAGAGTCGGATGCTGGCCCCGTCTCCGCACGATTGACCCTTCGAACTACCGCCGCCGAGAGCTCGCCTTCCCTGACAGCCCCAGACGGTGCGATGCGCTCTGTGACCGGGAAGGTAGAACTACGTATCACATTACCCTCTCAACAACAGGATACATCCGTATCCCAGAACCTGCCTCGTTATGGCGATACGATCTCAGTATACGGGCGGCTGGAGTTGCCCCCAGGCCCACGCAATCCGGGCGGATTCGACTATCGTACCTATCTGAACCACAATGGAATCCATGCGACACTGTTTGCTCTGCGGCCCACCGACTGGCATGTCGTCACGGAAGCAGGACAGGGCGGCAGCTCCTTTTTGACCCTGGCCTACACCTTGCGAAAGGCCGTGCTGCGTTATGCACACACCCATTTTTCACCGGAACGCGCGACCGTTCTCAGCGGAATTCTGCTCGGGGATCGGGCGAATCTGCCTGCGGAACTGCGCGAAGATTTTGAGCGAACGGGGACCACGCATATTCTGGCGACCGCTGGCCTTCATGTCGGGCTGGTCATGGCGTTGCTCCTCGGACTGTTTCGAGGAGTGCGCCTGCTGCCCCGCCCTGCTCTCCTGTTGACTCTCCTCTGTCTGGCGCTCTATATCCCGATGACCGGCGAACGTGTCGCCATGACGCGGGCCACGATCATGGCCGTGGTCTTTCTCGGCGGAATGCTGCTGGAACGCGAACCCTGCCTGCCCAACACCCTCTCACTGGCCGCGCTGATTCTACTGGTAGGCAGTCCGCAGAGTCTCTTCGATACTGGATTTCAGCTCTCGTTCGGTATCGTGATCACTGTCGCGTTCCTGATGCCGCTGATGAAGCGCCTCCGGAAGAGCGTGCCGGAGGAGGCGCTCCCATCCGGACCGTCGGGCGTCGTCGGGAAGTTCGCGCTGGATATTTTCCTGATCGCCCTTGCGGCGCAGATCGGGGCGCTGCCGCTCGTCGCCTACTACTTCCACGCGATTCCGGTGGTCGGTGTCGTCGCCAACCTGTTGATCGTACCGGTCGTGCTGCCGATAATCGGCCTCGGCTTCCTCGCGACAGCCCTGGGAACGGTCGTGCCGATCTTATCCCTCCCCCTCGACAAAGTGCTGGACACTCTGCTCGCCTACATCATCTCGATGACACACCTGCTCGCCGCCCCGACGTGGGCCAGCCTCCCCATCAGAGAGTTTTCTCCCGTCCTCGTTGTCGCTGCTTATGCTATCCTCTGGGGAGGGGCCTGGCATCTATCCCACCGAAAAGGCAAGGATTCCAACGCACAGAGAACCTGATCCTCTTCTCTTGTATTCCTTAAGAAGTCGCCGCTTTGCGGCATTCCAAATCCCCTATTCCCCCAGGGATTTCTTCCTGCAAAATAGGAATGCGCTCCGCGCTGATCCCAAATCCCCTCACGGGGATTTCCTGCTCTGTTCAATCCAGGGTGAGCGGGTGCTGATTTGAATCACGGAAATCGGGGACGCGTATGGGGAGGCCGCCGTTGGCGATGGAGAGCTGGGAGCAGAGGCCGGCGGCGGTCCACTCCAGGGCATCGAAGATATCTATCGGGGGTGGGGTGCCGTCGCGCAAGGCCTCCGCGAACTCGCGGCCGATATGATAGTCTCCGCCGCCGTGTCCAGCCTGCGCCGCTTCCTTCGCGCGTTCGCGCCATCGGGCGGGGAGATGCTCCTCGAAGGCGCTCAGCGGCTGCCACCGGCGGTGCTCCTCGGGCCGATTCTCTCCGAGCCAGAGGCGCCCTTCTTCGCCGGGAAAGCGCGCGGCCTCGTAGACGCCCTGTGTGCCCTGCAGCGAGTAGTAGGTGGGCAGATGCGGGCGATTCGACAGCATATCCAGCCGGATCTTGATGAGCTTGCCGCTGCGGAGTTGACAGAGCATCAGGGTGGTGTCGTCGTGCGGGTGCGCGGGGTCGGTGTGGCGGCCCGTGCCGAGACAGGTCACGGTCGCGATGCGCTCGCTCGGATCGGCGGCGGTGAACCACTGCATCACCGGACCCAGGCTGTGGGTGCCATAGGTGCAGCCGTTGACGCCGACCTGCCACAAGGCGCGCCAGGTGGGACTACCGTCGGCATGATGATGCAGCGCCCGCACCTCGTGGAGATACTCACCCTCGCCAAAATAGGGTGTTCCGAACAGACCCTGCCGCGTCATTTCGCGAATCAACACGTTCGGCTGCAAGTAGCAGTAGTTCTCCGCCAGCATATAGGTCTTGCCGGAAGCCTGCACGGCGTCCCGCAGTCGCCAGCACTCGTCGAGCGAGACAGCAGCGGTCACTTCGGAGAGCACATGCTTGCCTGCCTGGAGCGCGATCACGCTCTGCGCCACATGCAGCGGCATGGGAGTCGCCACGACAACGGCATCGACTGCCTCCAGCATCGCGTCGAACTCCGTAAAATGTCGTGCGATGCCGTGCCGCTCGCCTTCCTCGCGCAGTAGGCCGGGATCGAGGTCGCACAGTGCCGCCACCTCGACCTCCGGCACGGCCCGGAACCCCGATACGAAGGCCAGTCCGCGCTTGCCCACGATCCCAATGCGAAGTTTTCCGCTGCTCACGATCTTCTGCTCCTGCTCGGACGCACATCGGCCCGGAACGTCTTCGACCCTTTTGCTGTCACTACGCGAGCAGAACCAGAGTCGCTCCACAGACCAGATGCTTTGGTTCGCTCAGCGCTCGGGAGACAAGGTCCGTATGAACACGGCAGTAAAGTTCTATGTCACATTTCCTCGCTTGCGCGAGCGATTGCCCTGTCTGCTCCTCAAGGGCCAGGGCTACACCAACATCGCTATCGCCGACATGCTCCTAGCAGTTTGTCGGAGAGACGGCATCTCTCCCCGTCCTTGAATATGCCACACTTATGAGCATGAGCAGACAATTCATCACCGTTAACTATCAAGAGGCTCTCGAAACGACCGTCCGATTGGGCGATTGTCTTCCCCAAGATCATCTCGCCCGTTTCATCGCCGATGTCGTCGAGGATCTGGACCTCGCGGCTTTCTATGCGCACTATGCAAAGCGAGGAGCAGCTCCCTATGCTCCCGAAGTCCTTCTCGCGCTCCTGGTCTACGCCTATGCCAACGGCGTTTTCTCCTCCAGAAAGATCGAGCAAGCCTGCAAAGACAACGTTCCCTACCGCTTCCTGGCAGGCAATCTCACTCCCGATCACGACACCATCGCCAACTTCCGCAAGACCTTCCTTCCCCAACTCCAGAACATCTTTGTCCAGATCCTTCTCCTGGCTCAGGAGATGGGCTTACTCAAGGTCGGTAACATCAGCCTCGATGGAAGCAAGATCCATGCCGATGCCTCCAAGAGCAAGGCCGTCTCCTACAAACGCCTAAAAGAGATCGAAGCCAAGTTGGCAGAGGAAGTCCGACAACTCTTCCTCCTCGCCGAGCAAGCCGATAAGAGTGCCTTGCCCGAAGGCATGGATCTGCCCAAGGAGATCACCCGGCGCAAAGACCGTCTGGCACGTATGGCCGAGGCGAGAACGGTGTTGGAAGCCCGCGCCGCTGAGCGTACGATCCTCGAACAAGCCGAGTACGAAGCCAAGATGCGTTCCCGTGACGACCAGGAGAAGCACACCGGCAAGAAACTGCCTGCTCCTCCTACGCCAGGACCACGCGACAAAGATCAGTACAACTTCACCGATCCCCAGAGCCGGATCATGAAAAACAGTCGTGACGACGGTTTCGACCAACACTACAATGTCCAGGCTGCTGTGGATCAAGAGGCGCTTTTCATCGTGGGTGCCTCCCTTTCCAACCATGCCAACGACCAACAGGAGGCCGCTCCCACTCTCGACAGCATTCCCGAAGAACTCGGTTCTCCGAAGGCGGCGGCTCTGGACTGCGGCTTCTTCGGTTCCGCCACTCTCTCCACCTTGGAAGCACGCGCCATTGAAGCCTACATTGCCACCGGACGGGCGGATCACTCCGGAGGCTGGGAAGCCTACTTTGCAGAGGCAGGTCCCGCTCCTCCGGAAGGAGCGACGCCGCGGGAGAAGATGGCTTACAAGTTGCGCACCGCGCTTGGCAAGGCGATCTATCGGCGTCGTAAATGCACGATTGAGCCCATGTTCGGTCAGATCAAGGAGGTGTTGGGTTTCCGGCAATTCTCCTTACGGGGTCTGGCGTCTGCGGCGGGCGAATGGTTTCTGGTGTGCTTGGCGTACAACCTGCGGCGCTTGCACGTCTTGTCGAACGCTTAAAGTGGTCGGGATAGGTCCGCAAGAGGGTTTTTTTCGATCCTTTCGGACGTTTCGCGACGTTTTGCGGAAACTCCGAGGAATGGATCAGCCGACCAGCCTGAACAAACACAGGCTTTTCAGGGGTGGAGAGAATATCTGACGAGTCTCTCCGACAGACTGCTAGGCCTATTGAACTCGCCATGCGTAAGATGGACCCTATTGAGGGCCTGGAATTGCTCTCGAAAGTTCTGCTCCAGCGCGGCTCTATCTCTGATGTCCGCCCGGTACACATACTTCAAATCCACGAGCTTGCCAACGATTTCGTTTTCGAGTTGTCGTTCGGATGTTATCATAATGGTCTGGCACTGGATTCGGCTTCGCTTACAGTTGTTCCTCCTTAATTTGGTTCGGTGTTGATAATTGCTTCGGTGGTCTAGCTACCTATCTCTGCGGCCACGTCGAAACGCGAACGCGCTGCACGCGAAACGGTCTGCGAGTGCGGTTCGGGAATATGCAACTTAGCCGCAGACCCGCTTCCATGAGAAATCAAGCGGACAGGAATTCGATCAGTGTCCCGCGAATAGTTGCGAACATCGAAATTCTCCAAGAAAGCGGATTCTGTTTTCAGACTTGACATGTAGGAACAAAAAAACCCGTCTCAAAAAAAGACGGGGTGGAATGCAGAAATATTGAAATCGCTTACTTAGCGGCGACGGAATGCTTTATAGTGACTTTTTTTTGTGGCTGGCTCTCGGAGAACATACCGGTCATGTCGGTTTCCTCTACTCCCGGCGTCCGGTAGGTGAAAAATGCCAACGCTTCCTCCGGCGTCATCTGACGTACCATCTCGATAGCCGCCTTGATTACTTCTGGGCTACGTGGATCTCCTTTTCTGTATTTCATGGCAACCTCCAATCATTCTTTCGAACGTGAAAACGCTCATTATCAGGGGAATTGTACCAGAGATGCTCGCAAGATGCAAGTCGTATCACGTACGGCAATCTGTGTGTGCGCCTTCTGTAATATCTTCGATCCTGGATAGATCGGGGCACCCTCGGCAAAGCTGCCTCGGACGGTCTGTAGAGGCTTGTCAGCACGCCGGACGATGGCGCGACAATAGCCGTCAATGATCTCCCGATCAAGAAAGTGCGCTCCCCGCTCCGTGTTCTGCGGCAACTGTGCCGCTCCGACAGTTTCCATATACGAGTCGTACATCTCACTCAGTCCAGGGATATGCTCGATATCCAGAAGATTCAGGCAGCGGCCCAGCTTGATGGTCGCTCGGATGACAGCAGGGACGCCACCTTCTTTCTTACATCTCTGCCTTGCCCACTCCAGGGCGCGATAAGGCGCGTACTCCCAAAAGTAGAAACCTTCACCAAGCCAGTCATAGGCTCGCGTGGAGGGAAGAAACCGCTGTTCCGCGAAGATAAGGTCGGCAGTTTCCTGTGAGCAGCCGTGATACCCAACGAGGGTTCGTGGCGCGGTTTGAAGTGCAAGTATCGAACCGGTGAATTCTGTCAAACCAACTTGTCCTCCGGGGATATACAGGTACTCTAGTTTCCGGTAAATTCATGTAGACGTCGAACTACTTGTGGCTGCGTCGTGGTCAGAGAGGAGTGATATCGGAGCCCTATTTCCGTAGTTTATGGTGACTAAACCCAACTGCGGACGACGTTCCTGCGCTCTGGTACGTTCCCGGCAAAAGGGCAGAATACCTCTACGGTGTTCGCTGATGCCATGCGGCGAGCGCTTCCTGTTCGCGTTCCGGTTTGAGACCGGCCCGGAGTACAT
>JBBQPO010000050.1:0-27085 GCA_038217285.1 Chthonomonadales bacterium | reverse complement strand
ATCCGGGCGGGACAGGCAGACCGATATTGGTCATCTCGCACAGATTGGCGCCTTTGCCTCCGAGGAGGTCGCGCATAGATCTGTCTCCCTCTTCAAAGAGATAGACACGTTTGGACATGGGGTGAGGCTCCTTCTTCTTATGTCGCGTCGTTGCGCTGACGGTATGGAATAGATCATTTCAGGGGAGAAACGCAAATGCAAAAACCTTTTCATTGTACCCGATACCGGCGGTTTTATTTGCCGTATGAAGAAGGATCAGATTTCCAGAGGTAAACTATACAGAAGTTCGAGAACGGAGGATCACCGTGGTTCAAACAGCGGATAAATTTCTTTCGCCTGAAGAATACCTGGACTGGGAAGAAGACGAACAGGAAAAGCACGAATTCTTCCACGGGCGCATCTACGCCATGACAGGAGGCTCGCTCGAACATGTCACGATTATCCAAAACCTGAGCCTCGCTCTAGGCAACAGGCTGAGAGGTGGCGCCTGCCGTGTCTTCACCAGCGAGATGCGTGTGAAAGTGAGCGAAACCGGCCTCTATACCTATCCGGATGCCGTTGTGGTGTGCGGACAGATGCAGTTGGACTGCAGAAAAAAGTCGGTTACTCTCCTCAGCCCAACCCTGATTGTCGAAGTCCTGTCAGCATCGACGGAAGCCTACGATCGCGGTGACAAATTTGCGCATTACCGTCAGATTCCTTCTCTGCATGACTACGTCATGATCTCCACAAGATCGCCCCAGGTCGAACATTTCCACCGCCACGAGGACGGCACGTGGCTGCTTACGGTGCGAACCAGCTTAGACTCCAGCCTGACCATAAATGCGCTCGGCATCGACGTGTCGTTGGCCGAAATATATGAGTTTGTAGAGTTCCCTTCGGCACCAGTACTACTTTCCCATCCCGACGCGCAAGTCCAATGAAAATCGCCTGCTCGATCTGGACCTATGGCCCTTTTAACTTGACACTGGCGTCAGAAAGCGATACACTACTTCCGGAAGTGTACAGCATATCGTGGCTACGTTGCGCTTCGGGAGGCTTTCGCAATCGTTCTGCAAACCCTGCTAACCGGCTTTGGACCGTTCCTATCGGTTGTCAGCAATCCATCGGAACGACTGGCGCGGCATTTCGACGCCGATCCCGTACGAGGGCACACGCTCACGACCCGCGTCCTGCCGGTCTCCTTTCGAGAATCGACCCGAATAGTACAGGAGGCCATCGAAGCCGGCGGTGCGAACGGAACATCGTTCGACATCATCCTTATGCTGGGCGTCGCGTCGAACCGGCCTTTCTGGAGCGTGGAAAGCGTAGGTCGGAACCAAAGCACGACTGCGGTCGCGGACAGTGAAAATCGCTTATGGACGACCGAGGTCATTGTCGCCGACGCTCCGGACACACTACCGGTCACCGTCTCGGTAGGTGATCTCGTGCAGGCTCTGGAAGCGGCCGACCTGCCGGTGGTCGCGTCGAGCAGCGCCGGCGACTACCTGTGCAACCATCTCCTCTACTGGACGCTGCACCATCTTCAGGCGCAAAACCACCCGGCGCGGGCCGGATTTCTGCATATCCCTGCCGACCCTACGACCTTCGCAACGGAAGCGGCGCCGCGCGCCACCTTTACCTTTCAACAGCACTGTGCGGCGGTCCGGGCGGTCCTCGAAACGCTGACCGCGCCGGTGGGAGACAACGTTGACTTTTGACCTGAAAGCCTATCTGGAAGAGCGCCGATCCCGTATCGAGGCGGCTCTCCACCGCTATCTGCCGCCCACGGACGCCCGCCCACATACGCTCCACAGTTCCCTCCGTTATAGCGTCCTCTCCCCCGGTAAGCGCCTGCGCCCGACGCTGACACTGGCCGCCGCTGAGGCCGTCGGTGGGGCCGATGAGGATGTCATGCCGACCGCCTGCGCCCTGGAATGCATCCATGTCTTCAGCCTGATACACGACGACCTGCCCTGCATGGACAACGACGACTACCGACGCGGGCGTCTGACCAATCATAAGGTCTATGGCGATGCCATGGCCCTGCTGGCCGGAGACGCCCTGCTCGCTCTCGCTTTCCAACTGATTGCCGAGAACGTCGCCACCGTTTCCGCCGAGCGCGTGCTGCCCACCCTGCGTCTGATCGCGGAGGCCTCGGGCACCTGGGGGATGGTCGGCGGACAGGTCGTCGATATGGAGTCGCAAGGGCAGGAAGTCACGACCGAGACGCTTCAATACATCCATGCCCATAAGACCGGAGCCTTGCTGACCGCCTCCGTGCTGGCCGGAGCGATGCTCGCCGGAGCGACCTCCGCCCAGGTGGAAGCCTTGCGTTCCTACGGCGCGCACATCGGTCTCGCCTTCCAGATCGCAGACGACATTCTCGATGTGACGGGAGACGAGGCCAAGATCGGCAAACCTGTCGGCAGCGACGAAGAGCGCGACAAGGCGACCTATCCCAAACTCTACGGACTGGAAGAGTCGCGCCGCCGCGCCCACGCCGAAGTGGAGGCTGCCCTGCATACGCTCGCGAATTTCGACGACCGGGCCGAGCCGCTTCGTGCGATCGCCCGCTACATCGTCGAGCGAGATCTATAGGGAGGGTCACGTGCGTGTGCTGATCGTCGGTGTCGGAGGCGTCGGAGCGATGGCTGCCTGGCGTCTTGCCCGGGACGGACACGAGGTCATAGCGCTCGAACGATTTCGCGTGGATCACGACCAGGGCAGCTCCTTCGGCGATAGCCGCATCGTGCGCAGCATCTACCCGGATCCGCTCTATACATCGCTCATGACCGACTCCTACGCACTCTGGTCCGAACTGGAAGGTCTCGCGGCACGGCACGGCATGGAAGGGCCGCTCATAAACCGATGTGGCGGAATCTTCTTCGGGCCGCAGAAGCATCCGCAGATCGCCGCCGCTCGGGCCGCTCTGGAGGCAAACCACCTTCCCTATCAGGTCTGGAAGCCCCAGGACCGTGCCCGCCACTTCCCGGCCCTCCGTCTGGACGCCGACGAAATCGCTCTCCACGAGCCGGGCATGGGATTCGCCTACGCCTCGCGTTGCGTCCGAACCGCAGTCAAAATTGCACGGAATCTGGGAGCCCAGATCCACGAAGAGACCACAGTCGCCGGTATCGAGGCGGACGGCGCGGGCGTCGTCGCCACCACAGAGAGCGGAGCGATGTTTCGCGCGGATCGCCTGTTGATCGCTGCCGGCCCCTGGACGCAGCCGCTGCTGGCCTCGCTGGGCGTCCATATTCCGCTGGTCGTGACGCGGCAGCCCTATGTGCATCTGGAACCTGATCGGCATCCGGAAAACTTTGAAGTAGGCCGTCTTCCGGTCTGGATCGATGCCGTGGCCAACACCTACGGTTTTCCGCACCTTGGCAGGGGCCTGGAGGAGGGCGTCAAACTGGCGCTGCATGATAGCGGCGAGACGACCACGCCGGAGGCCGTGAATCGCGGCGTCACGGAGACGGACATCGACACCGTCCGACGCTATGCGCACCGTCGCTTCGACGGGCTCAGCGACCGTGTGGTCTACGCAAAGGTCTGTCTCTACTCGAACACGCCCGACGCCGACTTCGTCATCGACACCGTGCCGGGTCTGCCTGCCGTTACCTTCATCAGCGCCTGTTCCGGGCACGGCTTCAAGTTTACGCCCCTGCTCGGTGAGATCGCAAGCGCTCTGGTAACGGATCGTGCCGTGCCCTACGATCTCTCTCGTTTCCGCCTGGACCGATTCGATGCTGAACAAAAGGTCTGCGTTGCGTAGAAGAAGAGATAAACCCACTAGTTATGAGGATAATCGTTTGCTTGCTACTATCTCTGTCACAGCTCTGTGCCGCACGTCTGCTCTTATCTTTACTCTGATTGCATTCGCTCCCCTACCCTCTGCCCGCGCCGATGGGCCGAGCCGTGGGCGCAGCGACTTCTCCTTTCCACCGTCAAGCCAGCTTGACCTGCGCGGCACCCTCGATGTGCCTGCCGGCCGACACGGCTTTGTGACGACAAGCGACAACGGGCATTTCTATTTCGCGGACGGCAAACGGGCGCGCTTCTGGGGCATCAATGTCTCCTCCACGCGACTTGATATTCCACCGGAACAGATCGAAACGATCGTCGATAACTTCGCCCGCGCCGGACTGAACATGGTCCGACTGGAAGCGATCGACAACCGTAACTGCTTGCTCGGCAAGGTAGATGCGCCCGACTCCCTTCACTTCGACCGGCGTTATCTGGACCGGCTCGACCATTGGATGGACTCGCTACGGCGTCATGGCATCTACTACTACCTCGATCTGCTCGACTTCCGCACATTCAAATCCGGCGACAACGTCCTTAACGCAGATGCGATGGATCGTGGCGCACGCCCGTACGCCCTCTACGACGACTATCTTATCCAGTTACAGAAGGACTATGCGACGCGTCTCCTGATGCATCGTAACCCGTACTCCGGCCTTGCTCCTGTCGACGACCCGGCGCTCGCCATGGTCGAGATCTGTAACGAACACGGTTTTTTCCTCTATCCGGAAAAGCTGGAGACGCTGGTCGAGCCATACCGCTCCGATCTCCGGAACCGCTGGAATCGATGGCTGCGCGATCACTATGGAACCCGCGAAAAGCTCCAGGCGGCCTGGGGCGACGTAAACGGCTTTACGGTGCTGCGCGATGAGGAAGACCCCGAACATCTGAGCGTGGATCTGCCCGTGCTGACAAGATCCTATGCCGCGGTCGATCCCGCTGCCGCCGACATACGCCGCGCTCCGCTTCGCCTCCACGACGGAGTGCAGTTCCTTACCGAACTGCAGCGCGCCTATCTTCGCACCATGCGCGATCACCTGCACTCCCTGGGCCTGAAGATTCCGGTGACCGCCGTCGTCTCGAACGATGTGGCTCCGGACGTCTGGTCTGTGGCGCAAGAGTGCGACTTCACGGCGGAAAACTGGTACGGCGATACGATCAAGGACGATCCCAGATCGCCCGGCATGCGCTTCTACAGCAATCGCAATCCGCTGCGGGAGGACGGTCCCTTCGGAGTCGCGCCGTTTACCGCCAATCTCCGCTGGAACAGTAAGCCGGTCGTCATTCGCGAGTGGGGAACGATCTGGCCGAACCGCTACCGTGCCGTCAGCGAGGCCGAGATGCTGGCGTATGCCTCGTTGCAGGACTTCGATGCCGTGCTGCTCTTCGGCTACCAGACCAATCGCGCTCCAAACGGAGCCGAGGCCGATGCCCTGAACGACTACGCGTTTCAGGCGGATCCGACGGTCTGGGGACTGCATGCGATCGCAGGTCAGGCGTTTCTCAGCCATTCTATACGCTCCGCCGACCATTCGGCAACGCTTGTCTATCCCCCGTCGCGTCTCTACGACTGGCCCTCGCACCTGAGCGAACTCCATCGCGCCTCCTGGTCCGTCGGCGTGAGGAGTGTGCTGGCAGGCGCGCGCGCGGACGCCTCGGCGCAGACACCTACCGGCACCCTTGCCGATGTGCAGTCTCTACGCGATCTGCTGAACTACTATGGCAAACGGGGATTGCCGATCAGCGAGAAATCGTTAGCGACAGGCATCTGGCGCAGCGATACCGGCCAGATCACCCGCTACGACCACGAGGGTCGGCTGGAAGTCAGCACACCGACCCTGGCCATTCTTTCCGGAGAACTGGAGCCGGGACATCTCTATGAGATCGGGTGCCTCCACGTCTCCACTCCCAACCGTTTCGCCACGATCATCGCCTATTCGCTCGATGGTCTGCCGCTGTCGCGTTCCAAACACCGTATCGTCAAAATGGTAACTCGCGCCGAGAACTCCGACGAACTGCTGGAACGCGCCCCGAAAGATGCGCCCGCGCCCTGGCAGCTAACCACGCCTGGAACCGGCCCAGTCTGGACCTTCGGCAGCAGCAGCCTCTCCCCGACCAAGGTCTGGATCGGAGCCCAGCGCGTGAACGGCAAGCCGATGCCGCTTGGCGATCCCCTGCTCACCGTGGACATGATTGCCGGAACGTGGGAGATGGAGCTCGCGAATGGGACAGCCAGGCTGCTCTGCGATACGATCCGTATCCACGGCACTCTGCACGGCCGCGACTTCACGACATCAGACGACGCGGTCGTGATGACGTTCGAGAAAAAGAAAAAACCGCAGGGTATCACGGCAGCAGCAAAATAGGCGCTGGCCATCGCGTGGTCACAGCATGGCGTAAACCGCACAAAGGCAGGCCTGATCCTTACGATTCGGATCGGCATGTCTGGCCAGCAGTATTCGCACCTCCCGATGTCGAAGCATACGAGTCTATCGCCTTACTGGAGGAAAAGCCTTGGACAACACGATGTTCGATACGGAGATCTATCGGCGCGACAGAATCGCCGCCACACTGGCAGAAAACGCGTGGTCCCGGGCAGGGGTCGCGCAGATGAGTAATGCTCAGCGGACGGTGTGGCAGGCGGAGTTCCGCGCAAAATTTGCAGCGCTGCTTGGCAACCTTGCGCAGTGGGAACGCTGCCCACTCGACCCGGTGGTTTCCGATGTCGTGAAGTGCGACGGTTACCGCCGGGAAACCGTGACATTCACGACCCGACCTGGCCTCCACGCATTCGGCTACTTTCTGGTTCCCGATAGCGCTGCGTCTTCGCCCCAACCTGCGGTACTCTGTATTCCCGGTCATGGCGTAGGCGTGGACGGCATGTGCGGACTTGCGGCAGAAGCCTACGCGGATGACTTCGCGCTTCAGTGCGTTCGGGAAGGGTATCCGACTTTCGCGCTGGAGATCACCGGTTTCGGCAGACGGAGGGACGCGGCGGCCCGTCGATCCGGCCCCGCTGCATCGTCCTGCGGGCGCGACAGCACGGCGGCCCTGATGTTGGGCGAAACGATGTCCGGCTGGCGCGTGTGGGACGCCATGCGCGCTCTGGACTACCTGCAGACCCGCACGGAGTGCGTCGATCCCGCCCATCTCGCCATCATGGGTATCTCCGGCGGCGGGCTGGTCTCGCTGTTTACTGCCGCGCTAGATTCCCGCCTTACGGCCTGCGTGGTCAGCAGTTACTTCAACACCTTTACCGCCTCCGTGCTCTCGATTGATCACTGCGTGGACAACTACGTTCCCGGTCTGTTACACCTCTGCGAAATGCCCGATCTGGCGGCGCTTGTCGCCCCTCGCGCCCTCTTCGCCGTCACGGGAGACACCGACCCTATCTTCCCTATAGGCGCGTTCCGTGAGGCGGTCGAGCAGGCACAAGATACCTATCGGGTTTTCGGTCGCCCAGACCGGTTCGGCTCGGAGATTTTTGAGGGCGGACACCGGTTTCACGGCGTCGGCGCATTCGACTTTCTGCGGAGGAAGCTCGGCTGATTCATCGGAGAAGCATTCGGGGAAATGGGGTACAATGTGTGTCTGCTCAGGAGGGAAAATGCGATGACGGATACGGAAAAACAGCGGGCTGGCGATACGTTCGAGGAGTTGCGAGAATGGGTGGCAGGTGTGGATACGGGGTATCCGTCCATCCCGTCTCCGGCGGCTTTTACTCCGCACGGCACGCCCTATCTTCAGGCACCCGGCGTGGCCCTGATCGCGAAGCCGCAGGTCAACGTCGGAAATATCGCCGACTTTCTGGGCGGGTTCGCCTCGGAACTCCATTTCATGCAGTATCTCGACGACCCCACCCCGCTGCCGCCGGGGGCCGAGATCTGCAAGGCGGCAGGGCAGCTTTGCTACGCCTCGTTTGCTCCCAAACGTACGATGAACGCCGATGCTGAACGCTACTTCGCCAATATCCGTGAGCACGGGCACGGCAGCGTCCTCGAGCACGCCAACTTTACCTTTCTGTTCTATGGCATCAGTCGCAGCGTCACGCACGAGTTGGTGCGCCATAGGGCCGGAGTGGGCGTCTCCCAGGTTTCCCAGCGCTACGTGTCTGGGCGGGTGTTGCGTTTTGTCGAACGCCCGGAGTATCAGGACGATACGGACCTTCATTCCGCCTTCGAACGCCGAATCGATGCCGCCGCCGCCGACTACAATCGAATCGCGGATAGGCTGCTGGAGCTGCAGAAATCCGGTTCGGAGATCCTCTCCGCCGACGCTCGCACCGACCTGCGCAAAAAGGTACAACAGGCGGCGCGCAGTGTACTGCCCAACGAAACCGAGGCCCCGCTGGTCATCACGGCCAACGCCCGTGCCTGGCGGCACATTCTCGAAATGCGGGCCAACCCCCACGCCGAAACCGAGATCCGTGCGCTCGCATTCCGCGCCTTCCTCTGTCTGCGCACCGTAGACCCGATTCTGTTTGGCGACTACCGCGTCACCGCCCTTCCCGATGGCACCTACGGCGTCGAAACCGACACCCCGAAGGTTTAACCTCACTCGGGTAAGGGCGAAGCCACCCGCTCCAGCCCCGTAAACGCCTGGGTTTATGGGGCTGTGATCCGCTCACGATTGTGCAGGTAGGGGCGCAGAACGGCCGGAATGGTGATGCTGCCGTCGGCGTTCTGGTAGTTTTCCAGTATGGCAATCATGACGCGTGGGAGGGCGAGGCCAGACCCATTGAGCGTATGGAGGAACTCCGGCTTCGCGCCGGGCTCCGGACGATAGCGCAGATTGGCCCGCCGGGCCTGAAAGTCGCCGAAATTCGAGCAGGACGAAACCTCCAGCCACTCCGCGCCCTCATCGCCGTTGCTCGCCGGGGCATAAAGCTCCAGATCGTAGGTGATGGCGGAGCTAAACGTCTTATCGCCCGTGCAGACCTGCACGACCCGGTACGGTATCTCCAGTGCGCGACAGACGTCTTCCGCATTATCGAGCAGCGCATCGAGTTCGGCTTCGGACGTCTCCGGCGTACAGAGTTTCACCATCTCGACTTTGTCGAACTGATGCCCGCGTTTGATGCCACGTACATCGCGCCCGGCCGACATCTTTTCGCGCCGGAAACAGGGCGTGTAGGCCACATAGTGCATGGGGAGGACGGCGGCTTCCAGAAGCTCATCGCGGTGCAAATTCGTAACCGGAACTTCGGCCGTGGGAACCAGCCAGAAATCCTCTTCGACATCGTGATAGAGATTGTCCGCAAATTTCGGCAAGTTGCCGGTCCCGTAGAGACACTCCTCTTTCACGACGAAAGGCGTATAGACCTCGGTATAGCCGTGTTTTTCGATATGGAGGTCGAGCATCCAGGTGATCAGGGCACGCTGCAGGGCCGCTCCGGCTCCGCGCAGAACATAGAAGCGCGATCCGCTGATTTTAACCCCACGCTCCAGATCCAGTATCCCCAGCTTTTCACCGAGTTCCCAGTGTGGTTTCGGCGTGAAATCGAATTCGCGCGGCGTTCCTACGGTGCGCGCTACGATGTTATCGCGCTCGTCGTTTCCAACCGGTACTTTGGCGTGCGGCAGGTTGGGAATCTCCAGCAGGCGCTGCTGCAAGAAGCGCTCCGTCTCCGAGCGCTGCGCGTCCAGCCCACTGATCGAATCTCCCACGGCTCTCAGTTCCGCACGTTTTGTCTCGCGCTCTTCCGGAGTAGCTTTGCCCATCGCTTTGTTAGCCGTGTTCAATATAGCCTTCATCGCTTCGACCTCGGTCTTCGACGCCCGCACCCGTTCGTCCAGGCTGCGAATCTCGTCTACTATCGCGGTGTCCACGCCAACCTTCTGCAAACCCTCGCGCACCAGTTCCGGTTGCTCTCGAAACAGACGTATATCCAGCATTGCTTCTCCTCCTACCCCCATTGTCGCACGATGTAAAGAACGGTGTCAAGAACTTTCAAGGTCTTTCATGGACTCGCCTCTTCGGAGGACGAACTGCGACGTGGTACGTCGAAAGTCCAGAAATCGCGCGCCAGGTAGGTCTTCGGAAAAATGGACTGCGCTTCGGCAAGAAGCTCCGGCAGACGCGCTCCGGCGTCCATGTCGTAGCGTGGGCTGATGTGCGTCAGGATCAGCGTTTCCACACCGGCCTGCTGCGCTACGCGGGCGGCGCCGGCTGCGGTGGAGTGTGCGCCTCGGGCGGCTAGTTCGGCATCCTCACTCATATAGGTGGCCTCGTGGATGAGCAGGTCCGCTCCCTGTGCCAGTTCGACCGCGCGGGGCGTCTCCCCGGTGTCGCCCGCATAGACTACTTTACGCCCAGCGATAGGAGGGCCCACCAGCGTTGTTCCATCGATTGTACGGCCATCCGCCAGCCGGACCGTCTCGCCGCGTTTCAACTGACCGAAAACCGGGCCGGGCGTTATCCCGAGCGCGGTCGCCTGCGCTATATCGAAGTGACCTGGCTGTATCTTCTCGATAACGGCAAAGCCATAGCTTTCGATCCGGTGCGCCATCGGGGCGCAGACGACTTCGAACTGATCGTCCTCGCAGACCACACCAGGACGCAGGGTTTCGACCCGCACAGGATAGCCGGGACGGGTCTGGCTGCGCTCGAAAACCACGCGCAGAAACTCGTTCAGGCCGTTTGGACCGTAGATCGTCACAGGCGTCGAAGCGCCCGCCGAGAGCGAACGCGAGGCCAGCAGTCCGGGCAGTCCGTACAGATGGTCGCCGTGCAGGTGGGTAATAAAAATGCGCTCCAACTGACTTAGCCGCAAGTTGGAACGCAGCACCTGATGCTGCGTTCCTTCCCCACAATCGAACAGCCAGAGTTTGCCCTGTTGTACCAGTTGCAGACCGATAGCGCTGACATTACGGGTTCGACTCGGTGTGCCGGAACTCGTGCCAAGAAAAGTGATCTTCACAGATAGATTCTTTCAGGGTGACTCGACGGGTGGCGGTGCGGAAGCAGGGTGGCGGGATGGCGAGGACGCGAAGCGGGAGTTGCCGGGAGCAGCGAAACCGGAGGGAAAGAACGAGGCAGGCATGACGCGATTGCTTGGACTGATGAGATTATTACCTGGCTCCATCGAGCCGTTATTCTGTTGACCCTGCCGATAACCCAGCCGATAACTCGACCAGAGCATACTGCCAAAGGCGAACAAGCCGACGGCGCCGGTGGCGAATCGCGTCCAGCGCACACGGGCATGCACACGTTTCGGCGCGAAAGCAGGCGCGGCGACCGGCTCATCCGGCAAGGCGTCCATGATCGAATTGATCGAGCCTACAAAGTGAGATGAAGACGGGAGCGGCGCACTGTCGCGCCACTCCCGGTCAAGTGTTTCGTCTACTATCTGCAGTGCGTCGAGTGTGGTGGCGCAGTGTGGGCAGTGGGCCAGATGGGATACGATCAGATTCAGAGAATCGGGATCGAGTTCGCCGTCCTGATAGGCCGATAAGTTGACGGAGACGAACTCGCAGGCGTCGTCTCCGCCGCGACCGTTCCAGCCGCCCTTACCGCCGGACCTTCCGGTCGGTGGCAGGGCGTTACGGTCTCTCTTTGGGAAGGTGCGCTCGGTCACGGTTCGGTCCATCTCCTGCGGGTCTTCCATACCGTCCTGTATCTGTTCTCGCGTCAGCATTCTATGACCTCTTGAAGGGCCTCACGCAGTCGCGCCCGTCCTCGGTGCAGCCAGGACCGCACGCTATTGACAGGAACGCCCATGAGTTCCGCAATCTCTTCGTATGACAATCCGTCCAGCAGACGCAGGCTCAGGGCCGCGCGCTGGGAAGGCGGCAGTTGGTTCAGTTCGGTGCGGATACGATCGCGCTCGACGCTCCGCAACAGCGCCTCTTCGGGGTCGGAATCCCGAGAGGCAGGCAGTGTTTCCGCCATCAGCTCCAGGGAATGGGAGCGGGCGCTCACCTTCGCGGACGCGCTCTGCGTCCGGTTCAGACAGTGGTTTACGGTTAGACGGCGCAGCCACGCGCCGAAGACGCCCCGGTTTTGAAACTGCGCCAGCGCCTGGTGTACCCGCAGGAACACCTCCTGCGTCGCATCCTCCGCATCTTCGGGATGGCGTAAGATGCTGCGGCACAGGCGATAAACAGCACTGTAGTGCCGTTCGACCAGTACGCGGAAAGCGTTCCTATCGCCCGCAAGCGTACGGGCGACCAGCTTTTCGTCGGTTGTCAGGAGCATCGTCGTTCGCCTGCCTTCTCAAGGGCGTCGCGCAGCACAACGGTGTGCCATGCCCAGTACGCTTCGCCTCATGTAACTCCTGACAGGCCCCATTCCCCGAAAGTTGCGCCACACCGTAAAAATATTTTAAGCGACTCGATTGCGGTCAGATCTTGGCCATTTCGGATTTAAGGTAGTCGATACCGGCGATGTCCGTGGGACAGATCTCGTTTAACATCGCGAGATAGACCGTCACATAGTCGGCATAGTGCGCCAGAGTAAGCATGCGGGCGAGCAGCGATTCGCCGTCGGCCCAGACCTCATGAATCGTGGCGGCCTCTCCAATCACCTGCTTGGTCACCTCGACACGGTGAGCGATTCGGGGCATCTCCGCAGCCTCTTTGCGGTCCCGGAGAAAGATTACGGACCAGTTCTGCGCCTGTCGCGTCGCCAGCGTCCAGGCCAGGATCTCATTGTGGTTCTGCTCGGGGAGGACGTTGGCGAACGCCGCCAGTTTGGCGTTCTCATTGAACTGCCCCTTCCAGCGAACCGCGACCGCCCCGCGATAGCCCTGCGAGCCGTACACGACCGGGATCTTGCCGTGGAGCGCGAGGGCGAGTTGCTTGGCGGGGTTCTGCGCGGTCGGTACATCGGGGCCGAGCGCCGCAGCCTGCGCGTCCAGCAGAGTCACCATCTCCTCCAGATCGGGGGTCAGGTCATGGCGGAACAGGTTGCGCTGCGCGAGAAGGGCCACCATTGGGAAAAGCATGTATCCGGTCGCCGAGCGCGGCGGCTGCCCACCCGGGACGAGCGCGACCGGATCACCGGCCGCTTCCGCCAACTTTAGGATCGTGCCGCCGCTTGTCACCACGGCGCACTGCGCGCCAGCTTCCTTCGCGGCCGCATACGCCGCCAGGGTCTCTTCCGTATTTCCGGAATAGGAGCCCGCGACTACGAGCGTGTGCCGCCCGACGTAGGCAGGCAGGGTGTAGTCCCGGTTGACCTGCATCGGCACGGAGCCGTAGTCTTCCATCAGACTGCGCGCGAAATCGGCCCCGATCGCCGAGCCGCCGAGCCCCGTAAAGACGACATTGCGAATCTCCGGGCGAACAGAGCCGTCCGACGGCAGAAGGCTGCCGATAGCGATTCCTTCCCGGCACTGTTGGGGAAATTTCAGCACGAGTCCCATCATGTCCAGCGGGTCGAGGTCCGCTCGGCGCTGCGGGTCGTGGAGAGCGTCGAGAAGGGGGGGCGACGAATCAGACATTCTTGTCTCCGGTCATATCGAACGGTAAAATTGGGTGCCACGGAGGCAGACGCCAGACGAGCCGTCTCTTCGCGTTGGTAAAGAGACGGCTCGAAAAGGCACAGGGCTGCCCGTGAAGGGGATGCAGACGCAAGCATTCACGGCAGCGGTCACGCGAGAGATCAGTCTACCACGAACGGCAACAGCGCTACGTGCCGTGCTCGTTTGATGGCTTCGGTTACCATGCGCTGATGTCGGGCGCAGGTGCCGGTGGTGCGTCGCGGGACGATCTTACCGCGCTCGGAAATGAGCTTGGTGCGATAGCGCCCCAGAATCATCTGTTTGTAGTCTACCGCCGTGGCCTTATCGACGCAGAACATACAGACTTTGCGTCGGGGCTTGCGGAACTTATTCGGCTTGCTGCTTGGTCGCCGGGCTACGGTCGCCATGGATACGTTTCCTTTTCGTCAGAGGCAAGGGCGGAGCGCCGTCATTCATCTGCGAAGGGATCGGATTCGTCGGCATCCTCTTCGACCGGAGTCGGAGCGGGTCGTTTCGAAGCGGCGGCTGCAGGTGGGGCGGCGGGTCGCGAAGGCGCGCTTGCGGCCACAGTTGCGGCTGCACGTGGTGCGACCGCCGGTTCCGTCGCGGCATGTTCGCCCTCTGGGACAATCTCTTCTCCGGCAGGCCGGGGCCCGACCGGATCGAGGTTGTCCGCCACAATGTCCACCGCAGAGCGTTTCATTCCCGTCGCCTGGTCTACCCAGGAGCGGGTCTGCAGGCGTCCATCGACGGAGACGAGACGGCCTTTTTTCAGGTAGTTCTGGGCGAACTCTGCGGTGCGCCGCCACGCGGTCACATTGAAGAAGTCCACCTCATAGTTGCCCGATTCATCTTTGGTGAAGCGATCCACCGCGATGCCCATCGTCGCCACCGGAACACCCGCCGGGGTATATTTCAACTCCGGATCTTTCGTCAAACGCCCGACCAGTACGACTCGATTGAGTGCCATTTCCGATTCTCCTTCCCTGATGTCCGCTCGGAGGCGAACAACGGTTCTCTTGCTTTTTGTGTGTAGAATAACGACGCAATGACTGCGCGCCGCCCTGTAAGTGCTACTACAGACAAGACAAAAAAAGCGGAAAGCTCTTTTTGACTTATTTGTAAAATGTTACTCTTCGGTGTCGTCCTGTCGGACGATCAGATGCCGGATGATCTCATCATTGATCTTGAAGATACGATCCAGCTCTTTTGGAATCGCCGAATCGCCTGTAAACTGCATCAGGATATACATTCCATCGCGTTTCTTATCGATCTCATAGGCGAAGGAACGACGTCCTTTTTCCCATTTGCTCGCGTCGGAAACCTCTCCGCCCGCATCCGTGACGACCTTCTTATACTTTTCGAGTACCGGTTCCAGGTCTTCGTCCTGGATCTCCCCGTCCACGATGTACATGGCCTCATAGTGACGCATTCTCACTCACCTCCCCTCGGTCGAATTGCGTCGGCGCTGTCGTTGCAGCCGCCCGGCGCTTCTGGCTCCGGATTCCCCGGAGCGGGAAGGACACGACGAAACCCGCCGAAGCGGGTCCTGTCCGAACATGAAACCCACCCATGTTCGCGAAGTGCCAATTTGTTCAGGCTCTCATTCTACCCCAGACAAGCCGAAAAATCAAGCAAAATATCAGCAGAGGGCCTGTTCGGTCTGAGGATCGAACAGGTGCGACTTCGCCATGTCGAAAATGACGTCGATATGGCTGCCGACCTGGGCCTCCGAGGAGCTGTCAATCATGGCGATCAAGGTGAGCTCGCCGGTCTTGATGTACATCTCTACATCACTGCCGAGAGGCTCGATCACGTCAACTTCGACGGGAATGGTGTTGCCGGGGTTCGAGGCGACGAGGCCAGGAAGAGTCTTGTCGTAGATATCTTCCGGGCGAATGCCGAAGGTCAGCGTCTTGCCGATATAGTCGGAGACCTGCTCGGCCTTCGCAGGCGGCAGAATGACGCGGAAACTTCCGGCGTTCACAACCATATCAGCACCATCGCGTTCCAGGGTCACCGGGAAGAAGTTCATGGCGGGCGAACCGATGAATCCGGCGACAAAAAGGTTGTTGGGATGATTGTAGAGGGTGAGTGGCTTGTCGCACTGCTGGATGATGCCGTTGCTCATCACGGCGATGCGGTCCCCCATCGTCATCGCTTCGACCTGATCGTGCGTCACATAGACCGTCGTGATGCCGAGGCGGCGGTGCAGCTTGATCAGCTCGGCCCGGGTCTGAACGCGCAGCTTGGCATCGAGGTTCGACAGGGGCTCGTCCATCAGGAAGACTTTAGGCTCACGCACAATGGCGCGGCCGAGGGCCACACGCTGTCGCTGCCCGCCGGAAAGCTCCTTCGGCTTGCGCAACAGCAATGGTTTCAGTCCGAGCATATCGGCGGCTTCGTTGACGCGGCGCGAGATCTCCTGCTCAGTAAACGTGCGTTTGGCATGGAATGGCCAGACACTGCCCGTCTCGGTACGCTTGAGCCGCAGCCCGAAACTCATGTTGTCGAAGACGCTCATGTGCGGATAGAGAGCGTAGTTCTGGAAGACCATCGCGATGTCGCGGTCTTTCGGCGAAACGTCGTTGACGATGCGATCCCCGATAAGAATTTCTCCGCTCGTCGACTCCTCCAGACCGGCAATAATTCTCAAGGCGGTCGTCTTGCCGCACCCGGATGGGCCGACCAGGACCATGAACTCCTTGTCTCGAATCTCCAGGTTGATGCTGTTGACGGCGGTCACTTTATCGAACGACTTCGTCAGGTCCCTCAGTACGACACCGGCCATAGGGTAAGTTCTCTCCTCTGCACACTGTTCGCCCTCCCGTCAAGCAACAGACGCGAGGGCTTTTTCAGATCAGGGCATTTCTTACAAGCATTATAGTATTTCCTCTCCCGCCTTGTCAAGAAGCGGCCTGCCCTCCAGACCCGGCGTCGGTTGTCTGTCGGGGGAGACGTGTGCTATAATGGCCTTACTACCCAGTTCGCTACCCAGGCTAACCTGCAGTCGGGTCGGGAGGAAGTCCATGACGTCTGGTGTGCCATTCGGTCGGCCTTCGCTCACGGTAGAGAACGCCGCCCCACCATCGAGTCTCCGCCTCCTCCTGGAGGCCGTTCCCTGGATAGCCAACGCACCAACCAATGGGGACGCACTCGAAGGACTGTTCCGCATCCTGAAGCATCATGCCGCCGCGCTCGCCCTCGCCCTGGAAGTCGTCTCCGGCTCGGCGCGGAAACTGATGCCTTACGGTGATGTCTCCGCCCTGTCGAAGCTGGGGGCGGAAGGTCGCCGCGAGTTTAACTGCCCGCTGGTGGGCGCGAACGTTCCGACCGGCCGCCTCTGCTACGTGTTCGCCGAGCAGACAGACGTTACGCAAGAACTGTTGGACGCGGTCACCGCGCAGATCTGTCTACGGCTCAGCCGGGACGAACTCGCCGAACGAATCGACGCCGCCGAAGACCGGGCGCATCAGCGTATCGGCGAAGTCGCCGCCATCTATGAAATCGGGCAGGCGATCGATAAGATCGAACACGACAAGCTGCTTCAGGTTCTTACGGACCGAGCGGCCCAACTTATGGATGCCGAAACCTGTTGCACCTGGCTGCAAAATGTTGGAAGCGAACTCCTTTCCGTCGCCGCGAGGTACGGGACGGAGGAGGCGATCGCGGCGCAGGCCCAGCAGATCGCGGAAAGGGTCGTGAGCAGCGAGCAGCCCCTCATTTTCGTAGGCGGCTCCCAGGAGCTCCGAACTGCGGCCGTGGACCGGGCGTCAGAGCCTGGTTCTTCGCTCTTCGTCCCGATGAAAAGTCAGGATGGCCGGGTGCAGGGCGTCCTCTCGATTTCTCGTCGGCGCGCCGCGCCCGATTTTACCGACAGCGATCTGAAACTGTTCAGTGTCTTTGCGAATCAGGCGGCGCTCACGTTGACCAACAAACGACTGTACGACGACCTGAACCGACGTGCCAACGAGTTGTTCAAGATTTCGACCCTCTCCCGGACACTGATCTCCATCAATCTCGATGAACTGCTGGAGCGGGTGGCCGACGACATCTGCGACACAGTGGGGTTCGAACGCTGTTGCCTCTATCTGCGCGAACAAACCGGAATGACCTTTATCGCGCGAGTCTGGCGTGGGTATCACGACGCTATCGGGCGGAACCCGATCCGTGACCGTGACAGCGCCATCGGCGCGACAGCGCGAGGCAAGGTACTGCGCCATTTCGATGCCCGTGAGGACCGCCCCGCAGAGGAAGCAGGCGGCCGTGAATACCTTCAGATGCTCGGCTTCGCGCGTTCACTCGGCACCGATAGTTTTGTCGCTATCCCGATTTTGACCAGTAAGAACGACTGTGTGGGAGTGGTGGTCGCGGACAATAAGAGCCGGGGTCGGACCCTCCGCGACGAGCAGACGCGACTATTGACGGCTTTTGTCAGTCAGGCGGGCCTCGCCATCGAGAATGCCCGTCTACACGAGAAAACGCAACGCCTTACCGACTACATGGACAACGTCCTGCAGTCTATCGGCGATGGTATCCTCTCGACGGATGCGCGCGGTCATGTCGCCCGCTGGAACCGCGCTGCAGCCGCGATTCTGGAGCAGCCCACCGCGTTCTTTCGCAACATTACGCTCACCGAAGTGGTACAGCAGATGTGCGTCTCCCCAACGGAACGCGACCACCTGCTGGAGATGGTCGCGCGGCTGCCCGAAACTGGGGAACGGGTGTTGATACACGAGCTGACGCTGCGCCCAAAACATGGCGCGCCGCGCAGCCTGATCCTGAAGCTGTTCCGGTTAGGGGAACATGGACGAGAACGCTCCGGAATCGTCATGATGCTCGAGGATGTGACGCAGCAGGTTCGCATGCAGGCGGAGTTGGAGCGGATGCGGCGTCTAGCCGATATCGGGCAACTAGCGGCAAAGATGGCCCATGAGGTGCGCAACGCCCTCTCCCCGATCAAAGGGGCCGCGCAGATCATCCGTCTGGAACTCGAGACGCAAGGTGTTTCCACGGAGTGGCCCGATATCATCGTCTCCGAAGTGGATGGACTGAGTCGCCTGACGAGCGCCATGCTGGACTTCGCGCGCCCGATTCCACTCGATCCGCGTCCGGTGAACATTCGAGAGTTCCTCACGACCGCCGTCCAGGCGCTCTCGGCATTCCTGACGGAACATCGGGTGGTCGTGCGTTGGCAGGTAGCCGGAGACATTCCCGACATCGAAGCGGATCCGGTGCAGTTGGGCCAGGTCGTGCGCAACGTCGTCATGAATGCGGCGCAGTCCATGCCGGAAGGCGGGAACCTGCACCTGGGCGCGGAGTACGACGCTCCCTCCGAAATGGTCATCCTGACCTTCCGCGATACCGGAGTCGGCATCGAGGAGGAGGAGCGAGAGCGGATTTTTCGCCCTTTTGTGACCACGAAACCCAAGGGCACCGGACTTGGCCTTTCAATCGTGCAGAAGATCGTTACCGGACACGGAGGCAGAGTGGACGTCGAAAGCAAGAGCGGCGTCGGCACCTGTTTTCGTATCGTCTTGCCGTTGCGGCCCCCGCCCGAGTTTACCGAACAGTCGGGTGGAGATTCGCCGCTCATCAGTTCCAGCCTGACTGGTCCCTTCCCGGATAGTTAGCCTGCGCTCGATGTATCGAGGAGTAGAATTGACCCAACCGACCAAAACACAGACGATCCTCGTTGCCGATGATGAGCCCAATATCCGGCGCGTCTTTGAGGCGATGCTGACAAAAGAGGGTTATACCGTTCTCACGGCCGAGAACGGCAAACGCGCCCTCGACATCGCCGCCTCCAACACGGTCGATGTGCTCGTATCCGACCTGATCATGCCGGACATGAACGGGGTGGAGTTGTTGAAGCGCGTCAAGGAGATTCACCCGAACTGCGCCGCGATCATCGTCACCGCGTACGGAACCATCAAGTCGGCAGTCGAGGCGATGCGTTACGGCGCGTTTACCTATCTCTCGAAACCCTTCGATATCGACGAAGTCCGCGTCGTTCTCAAACAGGCCATCGCGCATCGCGACAAGATTTCGGATGTGCCGGCGCCGAAGACTGGAACAGGCAAAGCAACCCAGACATCCATGATCCTGGACTGCGTGAGCGACAAAATGCGAGAGGTCTACCGGATCGTGGAACGGGTGGCAGAAACGCGGGCGACGGTGTTGATTCGGGGCGAAAGCGGTACCGGCAAGGAGCTGATCGCCCGGGCGCTCCATACCCAGAGCGGGCGGGCCAACAAGCCTTTCGTTCCCGTCTCTTGCGCCGCCTTACCGGAGACCCTTCTGGAGAGTGAGCTATTCGGCCATGAGAAGAACGCGTTTACCGGAGCCGTCGCCGCCAAACCGGGCCGTTTCGAACTGGCGAATCAAGGCACGCTGTTTCTCGACGAGATCGGCGACATTCCCACCACCGTTCAGATCAAACTGCTTCGCGTTCTGCAGGAGTGGGAGTTCGAACGGATCGGAGGCACGAAAAGCCTGAAAGTGGATGTCCGGCTCATCGCAGCGACCAATAAGAACCTCGAAAAGGCCGTTGCCGACGAAAAGTTCCGAACCGACCTCTACTATCGCCTCAATATCGTGACCATCACGCTCCCGCCCCTGCGCGAACGCACCGACGATATCCCTACACTGGTGGAGCATTTCCTCGCCAAATTCAACCGGCAGAACAATCGAAAACTATCGCAAGTAAGCCCCGATGCGATGGAGTTGCTGAAACGTTATGTCTGGCCTGGCAATGTCCGTGAGCTGGAGAACGCGATGGAGCGAGCCGTCGTGCTTGCGGACCGCGAGGCCAGGGTGCTCACACCGGACCTGCTCCCACACACCCTCCATCTCGCTCTGTAAATGAAGCCCCTTCCGGAACACGGCTTTCTTCTGTAATTTCGCGCAGAAGACCGCAGTCAACCACTTGGCACAAAAGTTGCAATAGAAACAACCAAGCCAACTTGTCCCTGTACGGTCGCCGTACAGTTCGCCGTTTCATGCGGAAGGTTCTAGCCATGCAAGACACCCCTGCTCCGTTCTCCGTACTGGTTGTGGACGCAGAGCCAACTATCTGTCGGGTCTTCGAGGCAAAACTTACCAAGGAAGGTCGGTTTCGCGTGGTCTGCGCTTCGACCGGTTCGGATGCGTACCGTTTCGCGCTTCAGCAGCCCTTCGATATTCTGTTGTGGGACCTGCGAATCCGCGACTCCGACACGTTTTTACCCCGTCTCCGCACCCTCTGTCCGGATGCAGCCTTGCTGTTGATGTCTACCGATGACCGGCCGACGGTAAGCGTTCCGGTGGCACGCCTCGGTGTCGCCGGTATCCTCGTAAAACCTTTTGGACTGGACACTCTGGAAGACCGTGTCCGCACGGCTCTGTTGGAGCGGCCCGGCCAAGTCGGATAGTTCTGCCGATATTTACAACGTGTTACGATTCCCCGCCGTGGCTCCTCCCGAACGGACAAACCACGAGCGCCGACCTGAAATTCACACGAGTTGTGGTAAAATAGGACTGTTCTGCAACCGAACCTCCCCCTGCTCGGTGTCACGAACTGGGAACGCCGACGTTTTCAGCGAGAGAGCGTACAGTAAGCGGTATTGTGTTACGCTTCTTAAATTTTTCGGGAGGAGGATACCCCCATCGCATCTGCAGCCAACCCACCGCGCTCCTCAGCGCAGGCCACTCGGTCCTACCGTGTTTCGATCATCCTGCTGCCATGTCTGGCTCTGCTCGGCCTCGTCGCCCTTGCAGGCTGTGGCGGAGGCGGCAGCAACTCGAATCACCAGGGGCCGCCGCCGCCTACCTTTGTCAGTGAGATCAACGGCACCGTCACCGACATGAACAATGCGCCTGTCGTTGGTGCGATGATTCGTTTCGGTTCGCAAACGGCCGCATCGACCCAGTACGGCTCCTACATCATTCCGAACGTCGTCGTTCCGGCTGGTCAGACCTCGCTGGTCAGCACAGTGGTCGCCACCGCGACGATCAAAGGTGTCGCCTACAGCGGCCAGAACCAGGTCGAAGTGCTCTCCAGCGACCCGATCACCCACGACGTTCAGATCGTCCTGTCGCCGACGAATACCCAGGGCTCCATCATCGGTGTCGTGGTGGACCAGACCGGCAACCGTCTGGCCGAAGCCCGCGTATTCGCCAACGTCGGCCCCTTCGCCCCTTCCGGCGCGCCTGCGCAGCAGTACTTCAACAACCTGGCTTCGTTCAACACGACCACCCGCTCTGATGGCGGTTTCACCCTGCCAAGCCTGCCGCCTGGGAACTCCTATACCATCTCGGCCTCGCGCGTCGGGCTGATAAACCAGACACTCAGCAATATCTCCGTACTGCCGTCCAGTTCGACCCAGGTGACGCTGACGTTGACTACCAGCAGTGGTACATCGACCGTCCCGGCCCCGGATGGCCTGGCCGCGACGACGATCACGGCGCCGCTCAACCCAACCCGCGCCGCCGGAGACACAGCCGGATTTATGAACGTAATAAGCCAGATCGTCCTGAAGAAGCGCGCCCTGCTGGCCCACCATTCTGCGGCAGCGCAGAAGATCGTCTTGCATCGCAGCCTGACGCGCGATACGCCGTCGGGAAGCCTCATCGAAACCGATCTGTTCTGGGACTATCAGCAACTGGACAACCTGTATGGCTACGACATTGTGCGGGCCACGACAATCAGCCCGGCCAACTTCGTCTCCATCGCTACCTTGAGGGATCCGCTGGCAGATCGTTTTGCGGACAACGACTCACTGCTGACACCGGATCACCTCTACTACTACAGCATCTCCCGCTTGGACACGATCAACTTCCCGTCGAATGGCGGCGGTATCAGCCCCCCCGTACAGCCGCCGGTCACCGTCCAACCACTCGGCCCCCAGTCGTTGGTGTCGCCTGCGAGCGCCAGCGTGACCTCCGCCACGCCGACGTTCCGCTGGAACACCGTCAATCGCGCGACACTCTACAAGGTGCTCGTTTACGATCAGTTCCCCGCGCTGCAGTCCGATACCGACCCGAATGGCGTCGCTCCTGTCTGGAACGCGGACTTCTCGTCTACCTCCGGCATCTATGCCGGTCCGGCTTTGGTGTCCGGGCATACCTACTTCTGGGCAGTCCTGGCGCAGGACAGTGTGGCTTCCGCTTTCAGCGTCAGTCCGCTTCAGACATTCGTCGCGCCCTGAGGCGCCCATTGCCGCCGCGATGGACATTCGTCCATCGCGGTTTTTCCAATCGTTCCCGAAATGACCGCTGTTGGGAACGCATGCCCCACCGGGCGCGTAGTTCGTAGTAGGCTCTTTGCCGTCACCCCCTCGACTGGACGGACCAGAGTAGTTGCATTCGAAACCCCCGTCATGCCTCAGGGCCACCGTGTCCTGCACCGTTCTATCCTGGAGGGACTCCCGCTTGAAACCTTTGGACATTCGCCCAGCCGCCCGCCTGATTGCGCCGATCTGTCTCGCGCTTTCCGGATTGTGGCTTGCGCTCCCATCGAGAGCGCAGACTTATCACAACGTCAGCAACCAGAAGTTTCGTACTGTTGCAAACGGACCGCAGTCGGCGCTTATCGTCGATGTACCAAACCCCGGTGATACGGCTGCGGTTCGAGAGGCCGCGCTGAGGCAGTATCGTTCCAGCCTCGACTCGCAGAGTCCGGCGATCCAAAAAGAGATCGCCATGATGCGCCAACAACATCTCGTTCGGCCCAATCAGCAGTTCGATTTCACCCAGGCGGCGATCATCCGTCACAACGGGCGACTGGCGCTTCCCTCGGTTCGGCACACCCGCGCCGGAGGTCCGCCCGGATCCAACGACATCACTTTTAACGTCCCGGTGAGCCTGCCCGCTGGCGAGCCCGGCGCCTGGACGCTCGAAAAAGCGAGCGCCCTGGACCGACTAGCCAATATGGTGCTGAAGCCGGAACTGAAATCGCTCCTCGGCCTGCCGCTATGGCACAACAAGGGCGCGACCAATGCGACCGTCACCGTGCTCAACCTGGACCCGCGTCTAAACAAGGGCGACGAAGTGATCGGGGCGCTGGTCGTTATCAATGTCGTCGGCACGGACGACGTCCGCGTGGAGATACAGTTCCCCTCGTTTATGGATCCACAGACGGAGTTTCTCGCTCTGTCGCAGGCCATGGTGCAGGCCTTTCACGGCCCCTTCCGTATCGGTTACGACGCCTGGGAACAGGGCATGGCGCGCGCCGCGACGGTCGTTGCGGCTCAAGAGATCGGTACGATCCCCGCCCCCGATAACACGCCGCTCGATCCGACAAACGGCTTCTACTACACGCCGCTTTACGATCTTCTGAATCAGCCGGCACTGGGCAACAACACCTTCACACCGCCGACTAAGAGCGATCAGGCCTTCAACAGGACGACCCTCTCCGGAATGCTGATTCCGCGCCTTCAGATGTCATCGACAGCGTGGTTGAAATGCTATATGGAGAACCATGGCTTCTTCCGGTTGTTCAACGCAGCGTACTTCGATGCGTTCAATGCCAACGTCAACACGGCGAACGACGTCAACGCACTGCGCGCGATCGCCGGCGGCGTCGTGCCCAACGTCGAGGGGCAGCCGTTCGATCAGTGGTTCGAGCAGCAGTTCGTGCTCGATACCAGCGTCACCCCTGGCCCCAAGATCTATGCCTATCCGCAGCCGACTTTCCCCACAACGACCCAGGGTGACGACAGCGGCGCAGCGGTCTTTCTCGTCTACTACAAAACGTCCCTGACACCGACCGGTGTCGGTGACGAAACGGACATGGACGGCACGGTCTATCCGATCTTCTGGGACTCTACCTTCCAGAATCACCTTATTCTGGGATCGGTGCCCAATGCCATTCCCGTAACGAACGGCT
This sequence comes from Chthonomonadales bacterium, assembly GCA_038217285.1. Taxonomy (GTDB): domain Bacteria; phylum Armatimonadota; class Chthonomonadetes; order Chthonomonadales; family Chthonomonadaceae; genus JANXLO01. The sequence goes on along the minus strand of JBBQPO010000050.1, from coordinate 2,969 downwards.
TCGGCGCTCTCGCTCCGTTCTTCACAAACATTGGTGGCACTCCGAAAGACCAGATGCGGGTCGCGATGGACTTTCCGATCAATCACGAATATACCCGCGTCTACTTCCCCACGGGACAGACCGGCACGATGGCCGCTCCGAACGATTTTTCGGGAGAATTCGTCGGTGCCGATGCGGGCCAACTCAGTATTCAGTTCGAAAGTGGCGCAACACAGAACGTAACCGTTGTTCAGGGCGTCTTCGGTGGTCTCGGCGGCCCCCCCAACGCCTTCAGTCGCGACACATTTACCTTCACCCCGGCAGGAGGGGTTCCACAAACCTACCGGCGCAACGTCCTGCACCGTAGCGGCACGGCGGCACCGATTTTCAAGTTCGTCACTGCCGGCGCTCCGACTACCCTGACCCATGTCTTTCAGGCCGGACCGCAGATGATCTCCCTGCCCATCAAGCCACTGTCCGGAAACATGGCGCTGGCGCTCGGAGCCCAGGCCGATCCGAAGACCCTGTTGCTTGCCCAGTACCGCCAGGATCTGCCGGCTGCAGACAAGTACCAGCGCTACCCGTCCCTGCCGACCTATCAGCCCGGTTATGGACTGTGGAGCAGTTTCAACATCAATCTGAGTGCGACCGTGAAAGGGCAGCTTACCGACGCAGAGAAAGACATCTCTGTCCCCTTGCTCTTCGGCTGGAACCAGATCGGCACGCCGTACAGCATGGCTCCCGGCCTGAACGCCACCACGATGGATATCTCATTCTCCTACCTTGGCGGTGACTCGGTCGACCTGGCGGGAGCCGTCGCAAATGAGTGGGTGGCCGTCGGCATCACCGGATTTTCCCCGTCCGCCGGATATGTGGACATCCTGACCTCTGCGGATCCAACGGTTCCGAAGAACACACTGGAGCCCTGGAAAGGCTATTGGATACGCGTGAGGGTGACCGAAGGCGTCACGATCATCTACAGCAATCCGAACAATCGCTCGGCCCGCGCGCTCAAGGTTTCGCGATCAAGCGCCACCCCCACGAAGGAGATGGGCAGTTGGAGCGTGCCGCTGTTGCTGCGCGATTCCAGAGGCTCCGTGTCGGGCGCGCACTTCGGACAGTCTAAACAGGGAGCGGAAACGTTCAAATCTGCCCAGGATGCAGCCAGTCCCCCGCCCTTCAGCCGCGCAGCCACTCTCGCGGTACGCTTCCCCCACAGCGACTGGGATGCCGGCAATGGAGTCGGAGGCGACTTCCTCTCCGATTTCCGCCACAGTGGAACCCATTCCGAGTGGAACGTGACCGTAAGCGTGCCGCGCGCTCAAGAGCCTTATACGCTGACTTGGAGCGACACTGCGAAAGTGCCGAAAGGCACCCGATTGACCCTGCTGGATAAGACGAGCGGCTCGCGCACTCAGATGATCAGCGCATCGAGCTATGTCTTCACTCCGGCCCAGAATGAGATGGTCCGCAGCTTCCAGATCGTGGCGGAACCCCGTTCGGCCAGCCATCTGTTCATTCGCAACCTGTCGATGGACCGACCGTTTAACGCCCCTGGTCGTGCTGCGGCACCGGCGGTCATTCGCTACGAACTCACTGCGGACGCAGAAACCACCGTGGAGATTCGCATGGGCGGGAGTATCGTGCGCCATCTGTCTGCGGCGGGACGCGCCGCACAGGCGGGCACCAACCAGATCGTCTGGGATCTTCGTGACGATCGTGGACGCGGTCTGCCGGCAGGCCCCTACACACTCGAAATCAGTGCCAAGAATACGGAAGGCGAGCGTAGTCGCTCCATCCTGCCGGTCATCATCACTCGCTAAAGAGGAGTTTACAATGCGAACCCATGCAAACCATAGATATGGATCAGGAGCGGCGTTAGGCCTCTTGTGCGCCCTTGCCGTCGTATTGACAGGCTGTGGAGGAGGAGGAGGGAGCGGTCCAGGGACCGGTGCCCCCGTGACGGTTACCGGTACGGTGCTGAGTGTTGAAACCGGTCTGCCGGCGTCGGCAGGCGCTACCGTGAAAATCGGCGGACAGACGGCGACTACGGACGCCGACGGCAAGTTTGCTCTCTCCAACGTAGGCTCTGGGACGACCTCCGGCAGTGTCACGGCGGCAAATGAGCTGCCGCTTACCCTGACGCTGGCTCTGACACCGAACCGCGTAAACAACCTCGGGACGCTCTACCTCTCCAATGGCGGATATACCGCGACCGTCACCGGGCGTGTCGTGGCATCCGTCAGTGGCGTAACCAAGCCGATAACCGGTGCCACGGTGACCATCGCGAACGCGTCGGCGAAATCCGGTACGGACGGCACATTTACCCTGACAAACCTGCCCGTCGGTCTCGGCGCGACGGCCGGGTTCTTAGGCAAGGTCACAGCCATCGGGTTCGAGGACAAACCGATTACTGCCGATACGCTGCAGTTCGCCCTGGTGACCGGGGCGAACCCCATCGGTGATCTGCTCATCGCACAGCCAACAGGAACGGTTCCTGGGGCACCGTTCACGATTCAGGGGGTCGTGACAGCGCACGGAGCGCCTGCCGCCAACGTCTCCGTAAGCCTGGCATCCGGTGGACTCAATCTGGGCAGCACTTTGACAGACAGCACAGGCACGTATTCGTTCTGGGTCGTACCAGCGACCTATACCGTGACTGCGGCAGTGACCACGACGCAATCCGTCACGGTGACTGTCACCCGCCTCGATGTTCCCGTAACTGCACCTACCATCGCCCTGCCGTAGCCTGCCTCTGCGCCTGGCCCCCTCATGCCTCTCCTGTCGGGCCGACGGGAGAGGCATCTGCATGGGAGTTGCCTGCAACCCTGTCTCTCGTCCGAAGGACGATCCGGCGAAGCCGCGTAGCGAGGGGTGATAACCCCTTGACCGCCGCAGGCGGTGCGTAGCGAGGGGTGATAACCCCTTGACCGCCGCAGGCGGTGCGTAGCGAGGGGTGATAACCCCTTGACCGCCGCAGGCGGTGCGTA
>JBBQPO010000049.1:0-27403 GCA_038217285.1 Chthonomonadales bacterium | reverse complement strand
GCCTCTTGACGGACAGTCGAGATTAGGGCAAAATGTAGGTTGTGGGTGCATGGAAACCTCCTAAGTTGGATGTGGTAATCAAACTTACGAAGGACATGCCCCACTTTTCACATTTTCACCGTTTGATGCGGTTCTACCGGTACTGGAACGCTTTGCCAGGAAAACGGACGATCCGGCACTGCAACAGTCGGCACTCCATTCCATCGAGCAGATCCGCGAGCGATTGCGGTACGGCCCCGAACAAATGTTGCGAGGCAGCACCGCACCCGAGCGTCCGGGCACTCTGCTTCGCGCTGCCCTGGCTGACAATCCACAGAACCATGACCTGCAGCAACTCCTGCGTGCTAATAACGCCGACGCCGAACACTTAGGCGAGAGTGCAACAGGGCAGACGGAGGAGCAAGCAGCGTCCGCTTCGAATGTGGTCGTTTCTGTAGCCAAGACCAAATAACGGCCGTAAAAAAGTCGATGTAGTTGCCGGACGACGCGAGCGTTGGCTGCAGCTACAACGCGTTTTGACTTCCCGAGATGGGATGAGGTTGGGAGTTGGGTAACCCGGTCAAACGACCGGACGGCAGAAGGTTTAAGAGAATAGCTCCAAACTCAAACGCGAAGGTCGTGGGCCGGACGCTCGACGGGGCGAACCTCCTTAACCTATTTGTCTCAGTGCGCCGCTTTTTGGACATCGGACTGGCTTTCGACCCAGTGGCGCAGAATGAGGTAGCCGGGATCGCCGGGCGCGTAGCGACGCCCCCCTTGATGGCCATCCTCCTTGCCGTCCTGGATGTTGAGTGGCTTGCGCAGAAGCTTGCTGCGCTCGATGTCGGTCAGGTTGACGCGCTGCTGAAGCGTACGGTAGTTCACCAGCACATCGGCGACGGGCATGTAACCGAACTTGTCGGGAGCGCGCAGAGAGAGCGAGGGAACGCGGCCGGGCAGGCCGTGGCAGCCCATGCAGGCCTGCTGATCAGAGCGTTTCTGGCGCGTCAGCTCCGGCAGCACATAGTCCCGGAAATAGAGAATATCGTCGGTCTGGGATTTCGTCAGGGCAGGCTCTCCGGCCGCATCGAAATGAACGGAGACGTGATGCTCTTTCTTGAGCTCGACCTGAAGGCCAGGCAGAAACTCGTTGCTCTGCTTGAGGACGTTGTCGATAATGCCCTTCAGCTCCGGCGTTTTCTCAGTCTTCACCAGTTCCGCGAGGGAGCGGATCACTTCGGGATTGGTGCGGAGAGCGGTCTGATTGGCCATACGGATGGCGACGGCCTGCGCCTTCGGGTCGGCGGTCGGGCGCAGGGCATCCAGATAGAGCTGGAGCGCGCGGTCTTTCACTGTGAGAATCGGGTCCGGCGGCGGCGGAGCAGGCTGCTGGAATACGACCGTTTTGATGATAGGAGCGGACTTGTCGTCGGGACTGAAGGTCAGTATCCATTCGACGTTGCGCAGCCAGTAGAGCTCCTGGAGCGGATTGGTGAACTTCTCCGGAAAGTAGTTGGTCAGGACGATCCGCTGGTGCAGATCCGGGTTCTCTTTCAGCACCTCGCCGAGACGGTCAGCGAGATAGCGATTGGCCTCCTGGATCTTCTCGACCTCGCTGCGCTTCGCCGGGTCGGTCATGCCGTTCAGTTGATCCGGCATATAGTAGACATCGAGGCGCGGAATGATCAAGCTGAAGAAGTTGCGCTGCTGCTCGTTCGTCTTCGGAATCACCCAGTTGACGCGCGCCCAGAGGTTCAGGATCGGGTCGGAGATCTGTTCGCGGCGCGGCGGCTCCATCGCGCCGCGCATCACCTGCGCCAATTGCGGCTCGACCAGTTCGGGCACCGCCGCGAGGCTGACAGAACGTGGATCGCTGATGGCGCTGGAAGCGAGTTGCCGCAGCGCGTCCGGGCCGCGCAGCGAGTAGTTCACGAGGTAGTTGGTCAGAGGCTGATACGGCACATTGGCGGCGCCTTCCAGCCCGACGCGCAGGGCCGTCAGGTCGGCGCGCTGTTCCGCAGTGGCTAGGTAGGCGAGGGCGGCCTTGCCCATCATCTCTCCTGAGCCGGGGGTCGCATAGCCCATCTGTCCGGGGCCGCCATCGCCGCCGGAGGTCGCGTAGAAGGTCGCGCCGATACCGACGAGGCGGGCGGCCAGACGCGCTTTGGTTTCGGGGTCGCCGGGAGCCTCCAGCCTGGCGGTCAGCGCGGTGAAGAGCGTCGCCAGCTCTTTATACTGCTGTTCGCCGGAGCCGTTCGCCTTGTGGCCGTTGGCGATGAAGAGCGCCTGACTGCTGTAGCGCGTGCTGTTCTCGACGAGGGCGTTGGGCTCCGGGCGGGTCAGAAGCGTCACCCAGGCCGCATTGACGGCGGTACGCACGGGCGGATTCCAGACCCACCACTGCCACGCCGCTTTCGCGGTCCAGGCGCGCACGGCGGGATGCGTATCGCGGTTCATGCCCCGGTCGAACAGGAGGTTCAAGCGTGTCCAGTTGAGGCGGGCTCCGGTCAGGACGGCGTCGGCGCGCATGTTGAGCGCTTCGGCGATCCCGGCGCGGGTGTCGTCGTTGCCCTGCTCGGCCGCGTTCAGCATGGCGTCCCAGCCCCTGTCGTCAAGCAGCGTCTGGCGCAGCGCCCAGATGGCGGCTTCCCGAACCGGTTTCGCGTGGTCGGCCAGCGCAGCGATCAGAGCCGAGGTTCCTTCAGCGGTATGCGTCGCGCCGAGCCCGATCATGGCCCATTCGCGCACCAGCGGGCTGTCGTGGCGCGCGGCCTGGATCAGGAGGTCGGTGAACTTCGGCTCCGCCGTCAGCGCCAGCGCCTGCACCCGGTGCAGAGTTTGGAGCAGCGTCTCTTTGGGCTTCGGCGTATAGTCGGCGCGGCGCAGCGGATGTGGCGTGTTCGGGTAGAGGCGCGACAGCGCATGCAGCGCATAGGCGGTGGTGACAAAGCCGGTCAGGGCGGCCTTGTTCCAGCGGCCCGCAGGCTTCTGCATCCCCAGCAGGGCGGAGACGCCTTTCGCGATCGTCGGGTCGTCCTTGCCATAGCCCAGGCTGGTGAGGGCGGTGATGGCGAGGGCGGTCGGCGAAGGATCTGAGTTGGCGTCGGCGGCCTGCCAGGTCTTGCCGGCATCGAGCGACTTGCCGGGATTGAAGCCCCAGGAGCCGTCGGCGTTCTGAATACCGCGTAGGCGCGCCTCGTCCTGCGTCAACTGCGCCTTCACCTGCTCCACGAGATTCGCGACGGCGGCCGCTTCGGTCTTGACGGGCAGCAGACCTGCCGCCTTCTCCTGTGTGTCTGCCTTCTCCGCCAGGGCCGGATACTCTTTGATCGGGATCACACGCCCAAAAATATCCATGCGGATCGCCACATCGTCCGTATATTTCGGACTTGCCTCCACGACACGATGCAGACGCGCTTCGAGGGCCCGGAAATATTTTGGGTCGCCGGACTTCTCCCAGGCGGTTTTCAGGATCTCGGTCGCCATCAGGTAGACGACCACCTGACCGACATTGGAGCCCGGCCCGGCCGCATTGATGCCGCCCGGATCGCTCGACGCCAGCATATAGTTCGCCGTGCGCAACTGCTGTTTGGCATGCAGTTTCGAGGGCGCGAGGAACCTCTCCGCGTTGACGATGTTGTATCCGGCGGCGCGGGTGCCGGCCGGGCCGTCCCCGAAGTCGAGAGGCGCGAGACTGGTGTTGTTCGCGGCGTCTTTGATCGTGTTGGTCGGACGCAGGCACTCGTACATCACATTCGTCAGATGCCAGTAGTTCTGGATGTTCTCCGGTCGGTAGCCCAGCGTGAAGGGGACGGCCGGTCCCCAGACGCCAGACTGCGTATGGCAGCTCATGCACTGCGTACCGAGTAGATTGCCGGAGTCGCGGATGCGCCGCTCCACACTCGCGCCGCGCGGGCGGTTGGTCAGCCAGGCGTCCACCTGCCCGATCTGCGTGTAGACACCCTGCCGAATGGCCTGACGTGGGTCGGTATACGGCGCAGGCTTCACGACGCGGAGCTGAAGCTGATAACCCGGCGCATTGGCCTCGACCCGCAGGAAGTAGACGCTGCCGGGATGCAGGATACGGCTGATATTCGTGCGGTGCTTCTCGTCCTGCTGGTGCACCCGCTCGTTCTCCTCAAACCCCTCGTCATACTCGATCACCGGCAGAAGCGGATCTCCGGGCTTCCAGGCCGCATGCCCTAACCCGAAAGAGGGCTGTTTGGGGTCCAGCGCATAGCAGCGCACACGGGCGGCGACAGCCTGATTCGGCATGCTCAACTGCGCCGTCAGCAGACGAGGCTCTGTGCCCTTGTACTCCAGTCGGAACCAGTTGTCGCCCGATTGCCCGACGCGCCCATTGTCGAAAAACTCGATGTCGTCCGCACTGCCCGTCACCTCCCAGGCGCGGCTGTCATCCTCTGCATTGAGCGTTATGGTCTGGGCCTGCTCCGGGGTGGCATCCGGCTTGCATTCGACGTAGGTTCGCAGTCGGTCCTGTTCGGCCTGATCGCCGATCACGACGGGGCGCACGACAACGGAGACAGCCGCGACCGTTCCAGTGGGCCAGGGCGTCTGCGCGGAGAGGGCCGCAAGGTGCGGCGCATTGCCTTTTTCGCGCCAGCGAGGTGAGACGGATCCGACCGGCTCCTCGTCGAGGACGGGATGCAGGGTCAGCGTGTAGCGTCCGGTCACGGGAGCACGATAGAGGACATAAGTATCACTATCGAGCGCATGGAGCAGCTTGCGCCAGTGGGAGGTCGGCGCGGCGGGAATATCGAGCCGCTTCACTTCGACCGGCGGGGCCTCGCCCTCCCGTCGCCACTCCACCGCGATCCGTCCGTTCGGGGGCAAGGTTGAAGGACGGTCCAGATGTACGGAGATCTCCACGACCTTGCCAACCGTGAGATCGTAACTCTTCTGCCATGTCCCGGTCAGTAGCACCGGCCCTGCCTTCGACGCCGAAGGCGCGGTAGGACGAGCAGGCGCAGCAGTAGCTTTGACATGCGCAGCCGGAGAGGCGGCGTGGCGGACCGCCTGGGTGCCCGGCACCGCGGCGAGCAGCGCGGTCGCACCGACCGCGCCTGTGGTCGAGAGCAGAGTGAGAGCGAGAAAACGACTGGATAGACGGGTCGAGTGGAGGAGCAGAGCCATAGGATTGAATTCCTCCTTGCGCGGGCAAAGCAGCTACGGTTTCAAAACTCGGAATGAGTTATTGTACCCTTCACATGGCAATTTTGCAGGCTCAACTCCTCTAATTTCCCGATCCTTACATCTGCGTCACGTCGCACCGAATTAAAACGGGATATGCGCTCTGAGGGCAAGGAACGATACGGGGCCCCGGTCTCGATTGTAACCGGGGTTGCTGACATACTGATAGTCCAGTGAGAGCGTCAGATGCTTCGAGTACTGGTAGCTGTAGTACGCTTCCGCCACGCGCTCCGAGCCGTAGCGCAGTTGACCGTCTCCCACCAGACCGCCGAGTCCGCCTGCCGCCAGATAGTCTTTGTGTGCGGAGGTCAGGTCGCTCTGTGCGACGGCTACCCCGACCCGGTCTTCCTTGCGATGCCAGCGCGCGCCAGAGAGCTGTCCCCCCAGAGAAAGGAAGCGGTCGGTTTCGAAGCCACCGCTTTCGGTGCCGCCATCATTCCAGCCGATCCGCCCGAACACGCCGGTGTCTCCCCCATCTGCAAGACCTTGCTCGAAGTTAAGGCCAAAGCCATATTTTGCGCCGCCTTTGCGAACGGGCGCGAGGTCCGGAGGCATTCCCAACATCTGCGCGCCGATGGCATCGCGATAGCCGCCCATGCTGCCGACATTGCGGAAAGCGAGCAGGCGCAGAATGGTCGCGGGGCGCGGTGACCGGAGAATGTGTGGATGGATCTCGACCTCGACCTGTTCACTGTGGGAGCGATTGAGGTCATAGGCCAGGTCCGCTCCTCCCGGTACCGTCGGCATAGAGAAGCTGCCGATCCGCACCGACCAGTTCGGATTGACCCAGTTCGCCGTTATCCCCAGATTGTAGCCCCGCGTCTCCTGAGCGTAATCGTAGGCGAGGTTGCCGTTAAAGGCGTCGTTCAAGAACTGTGTACGCGGGTCGTCTGCATAGGAGTTTACGTCGAATACGTCGTTGACGGCCATTTTACCGACGGAGAGAACGATCCGATGCGCCGGAATTGTCCCGGCAATCACGTTGGGAGCGCGACCGGTTTGCTCGGCAGCTATACCCTCTTTTCCCGCATGATGCCCGATATGTTTCATCGGTATGCGCCACCGCACGAAGTATCGAGCCAGATAGGGGTACGGACGCAGCTCGGACTGACCTAGAGCGTCGGCGTTCCCATTTGCGCTTAGCCCCAGGCTCTCACTGATGGTATTGCCCCAGGCGATCTCCGGATTGACGTAGACTTCCAGGTTCTTGGCCAGGCGGGCGCCGAGGTAGAGCGTGTAGGAGTGCGAGAGTTCCGTCTCATTGCGCGAGCGCAGGCTGTTGGTTCCCTCATAGGGGCTAAAAAACCGGTCCATGTTTTGAAGGATGAAGGTCGCCTCGCCCTGATAGTCGTACCGCGCGTCCGGCGAAATCACCGGCAGCGGCTTGCTTTCGGGCGGCTTCTCTTCCTGTTGATCCGACTTCTTTTCGCCTTTCGTTCCCTTGTCCGCCGGCTTCTTACCTGCCTTTACCGGCACTTTTTTGTCCTGTTTTTTGTCCGGCGATGGCGTTTGCGCGGCCGACCTGTCCGGAGCCACTGTGACCACCGCGATCAGCATAGTCAAGAACACGCTTGTCTTTCCTACTGCAGGCAGCCATTCAAGGCTCCTAAAGCGAACGCCCATCGATCTGTCTCCTTCACTTCCGAATTGATTTCGTTGCATCCGATCTGATTACGTGGCGAACGGCGAAATGGTTCTCCATGCCTTCACAAGGAGACGCGATCGGCAGATTTCATTCTGCGGATCGCCTCCAGTCCGCTTTCTTCAAATGGACCCATCGATTTGCGGTCATATCGACCACTATCTGCGTATACCGATGTATTCCCGCTGCATACGCATTGGGAACTGTTTCAGGAGGTGAATAAATTGACGAAGCCAGAGAGTCTCGATCTCGATTCTTCAGCTTACGGCAAGCATATCGATAAGTTCCACTGGTGCAGCGCGTGTCAACAAGGGTTTAGCGATAGGGACAATCCGTCCTTTGACTTCACTCGATGCCCGGTTTGTGGACAGGAGCCCCAAGACGGCTTTCTGCCCTGGAGTTGGGTCCGTACCCATTGGCGAGACCAACTCCCACTCACCCCCGAACCGGGGGTTCCTTACGAAGCCTTTCCTATCTGCCGATGCGATAGAGAGATAACCTGACCTGGAAATGTGATGAGGCGGGGAGCAGAACCCATCTGCTCCCCGCCTCGCTCTGTCACCCGAACTCCTCACATCCTGCTTTGCAAGCAGTTCTTGTCCTCCAAAAGGAGCTTGCGTCCTACCATTGGAGAGCGGACGCCGTCCTATCACGTCTCCGTGTCTCCGACGGCGTGTTCGGCGTGAAACGACCGATAATCAGTTCGCCAGGGAAACGGCCAGAAGTTTGACATTCGGATTGTCGGGAAGTATAAGACTTTTGACCTTTTTGGTCGGATCGAGCTGGAATCCGTAGGTATAGACATAGAACGTGCGAGGGTCACTATCCCCGTTCGCCAGGTTTCGATAGGCCATCGTCACGGCACGGCTCTCTCCCGGAAACCTCTGCGGCAGAAACCAGTCGCTGAAGTTCTGTGCAAGGGTTTCCGTCGTGCCGTCCGTATAGGTGACCGTCAGGGTTTGCGCCAGTTGACTGCCTTCGACGCCCGACCCGAGCAGCCACAAGGAGGTGTAGGTTCCCGACGGAAACAGCACGGATTCTCCCTTGCAAGCGACGACGTTCGCGACGTTCGGAGCGCCTAAATGGAACGCGATGCCCTTGCTGACCGGCATGGTGCCAAGCAGAGCTGCGGAGTAGGAGGAGCCTTCGCCATCGAAGCCCCCTGTATTCGGCAGAGGCGTTCCATCCTTCGTGAATCCGACGGTGTTGAACGCCGCCGCGAGGTCTACAGGTACGCTGGTGCCGACTCGAACCACGGGAAGTTTGCGCGGGCGTTCGGCGAGCGGCACGGGGGCGGTGAGGATATGGGCCGGGTCGGCCTGGTAGTCTGCCACAAACTCCGACCAGAGCGCATCGACGTCTTTGCCGCAGTACTGCTTGAAGCGGGCATTCGTATAGTTGCCGAAGCGCACGTCGTGGTTGAGATGCGTGACGAGACGATTGTCGTAGTGGAGTTCACACCATGCCAGAAACGTCCCGGTGGTGCGGTAGGAGTCGTGGTAGGTGGCAGTGCGCGGGTTGATACGCACACGATAGTTTTCGGGCTCGAATTTAATCCAGCGGATGTAGTCGGCGATTCCCTCTATCAGCCAAACGGGATTGTAGGCGGACATCGCCTGAATTACATGCGCCGTCTCGTGAACGGTGAGGCCGGTATCTTCGGGGTGCTGTCGGCACCACGCGGAGTTGACGGTCATCACCCCGCCGCCGGTTGCCGCGACTGGCGTCACGTCGGGGCCCGTGCGATAGACCACGTTGACCATATTCGGGGTTAGAAAGCGATCCGAGTAGAGCATAGCCGCCGTATCGGGCCAGAAAGACTCCATCTGCCGTTCCGCTTTCTGCGCCCAGTCGGCCAGGTCCGGCGCCTGCGACAGGTCCGTGAAGCCTCGTCCGGGGCCGAGCTGAACGTGGGCGATGTTGACGCGAGATTGGAGGAGGATCTCGCGTATGACCAGCGCCGGAACGCCGCGGCGAGCGCCGAGGCGGATACGCACGGAGCGCACCATCCTGTTATGAAGCGACGCCGCCGCCACACCTTCCTTATCGAAAGACGCCGCCTTTTTGTAGTGGCTCCCATCCGGCGATGTTTCGACGCTTCCTTCCGTCAGCACGTCCATCCTGTCGGTGTCTCCGGTCGAGATGCGCAACGCCTGCATGCGAACGGGCTGCGATAAGAGCACCAGAAAATCGTCCCCCTCGCTCATGCCATACGCCGACTTGAAGTAGGTGTTCGCGTCACCATCCATGGCCATTTCGGGGCGATGGGCCGCCGTCGAAGGCATCGTCGTATAGAGCAGCGCCTCGACCGTAGCCGGGACTCTTTCCTCTGCGCGCACACTGCCGCCGACAGCCGAAATCATCAGGCCAGCCGCAGCCAGACCCAGTGCCGTGCCGCGGCGGAACGATTTGTATAGATGCATGTCTCCCCCAGAATATTTCTAACCCGTCTCAGCCTTCCCCGAAGATCACAGAAAGGTCGTGGAGCCGGATCGGGAACAGAGAAATTATGTTCCCTCGCACGTTCTATACGCGTGATGGCAGCAAAGCATTTCGGGGAAGCCAACCTGCGGTCACATTGTACACTGTGCGCCGCTCTCCGCCAGGAGCGTTATCCTCCGGCCCCCACCGAAGCCGCCAGGCCCACGACGAAGGCCTTATGGGCGCTGTGCGTGAGACCTGCGGCTGCGAACAACGGAGCCAGAGTGATACAGAGCCGTCCATCAAGCCCAACAAGGCGGGCTGCACCTTCTGTAGCACGAAATCGTGCTCCTTTGCCTCTTCCGGCTTGGAGACTTTTTGTTCAGAGGGCACCGCGAGTTTGGTATCCAGAACAATCTTGTCCTTCTCCTACAAATCAGCGGGGTCTGATGTCTTAGAACCCTATAGGAGACGGCTGGCGGCTATCCGAAGTTCCCAATACAGCCTCCCTCGATTGAGCGGGAAACCATGACCGTTGCACGGTTCGTATTATGCTTTCGTACCTACCGAATTCGTTTTGAAAGGAGAGGTCAAGATGGATCGAGGAGAGATGCTTACCCTCTGGAGCGATATGTGGAAAGACGGAGAGTACACGGTGCGCCGCGCGAAGAACGTCCGAAGGAAAGAGATCCATGAGTCACACTGAAGACAACGACCTGCATCTGCTTGCCATTTCCGGTAGTCTGCGCGCCGCGTCCGCGAACACCACCGTGCTCCGAGCCGCCCAACATCTGGCGCTCCCTTCCGTCACAATCTCGCTCTACGATGGCCTTGGCGATCTGCCACATTATAATCCGGACCTTGATGGAGAGAACCCTCCTCCGGCGGTCGTCGACTTCCGGACGCAGCTGCGAGAAGCGGACGCTGTGCTGATCTGCAGCCCGGAATATGCGCATGGCGTACCGGGCGTCCTCAAGAACGCGCTGGACTGGATCGTCAGCAGCGGAGAGTTCATGGGCAAATCCGTTGCCCTCGTGAATGCCCGCCCGGCCTCGATCTACGCGCAGGCGTCCCTCCGAGAAACGCTGACGGTGATGATGGCAGAGATCGATACAGCGGCATCCGTCACCCTGCCAATCACGACGAATCGCCTCGATGAAGCGAGCCTGCTTGCGAATCCGGAGTTGTGCCGGGCCCTACAGGACGCCATCGAGGCTCTCGTGTGCGCCGCCAAAGCTCCGCGCTCCTGACAAGGCAGCGCCGCGAGTCCACCGTCCGTGTCCGGTCAACGGGGTGAGGCGGTTTCAAGGTATAATAGAGTGCTGCCGGGTCCGTTCGGCAGAATTTTGACGGCACGGACACTGACGTCGGGCACTGTCTTGTGGAAATATTATGAATTCCTATCGATTAACTCACCTTAAGGAACTCGAATCCGAGTCTATCTTCGTCCTGCGGGAGGTTGCCGCCCAGTTCGAGCGGCCTGTTCTGCTGTTTTCCGGCGGCAAGGACTCCATCGTGTTGAGTCATCTGGCGCGCAAAGCCTTCTGGCCTGCAAAGATCCCCTTTCCTCTGCTGCACATCGACACCGGCCACAACTTCGCGGAGACGCTTTCGTATCGCGACCGGTGGGTGGAGCAGATCGGTGCGAATCTGGTGATTCGGTATGTGCAGGCCTCGATCGACAAAGGCCGCGCCGTCGAAGAGCAGGGCGTCAACGCCAGCCGCAATGTGTTGCAGACGGTGACGCTGTTGGACGCCATCGAGGAGCTTAAGGTAGATGCCGCCATCGGAGGAGGCCGACGGGACGAGGAGAAGGCGCGCGCCAAAGAGCGCTTCTTTTCCCACCGCGACGATTTCGGACAGTGGGACCCTAAGAATCAGCGCCCAGAGCTCTGGAACCTGTTCAATGGCAAGAAGCATATCGGCGAACATTTCCGAATCTTTCCTATAAGCAACTGGACGGAGATGGACGTGTGGCAGTACCTCTATGTCGAGAAGGTCGTGATGCCCAGCCTCTACTTCACCCATGAGCGCGAGGTCGTGAACCGCGACGGTGTGCTGCTGTCGAAGTCGGAGTTCCTGACGCTCAAGTCTGGAGAGACGCCCGCGATGCGGCAGGTGCGGTTCCGCACCATCGGAGACATGACGAACACGGGCGCGATACTCTCTCCGGCCACCACGATGGAGGAGATCATTCAGGAGGTCGCGGCCAGCCGCACCACGGAGCGCGGCAACCGCGCCGACGACAGGCGTTCGGAAGCGGCGATGGAAGACCGCAAAAAAGAGGGCTACTTCTGATGCCTACGGAGCTTCAGGCAGACGCGGGCAACGGGCATCACGCCGCCCAGGCGGAGACGCATGTGACAGTCTTAGAGAGCGACGAGTTTTCCAGCGCGAGCTACCTCGACATGGAGCTGCTGAGGTTCACGACGGCCGGCAGCGTGGACGACGGCAAGAGCACCCTGATCGGTCGGCTGCTGTACGACAGCAAGTCGATCTTCGACGATCAGTACGACGCCATCAAGGCCTCTTCGGAGAAGCGCGGCGAGGAGTACGTCAATCTCGCGCTGCTGACGGACGGCCTGCGGGCGGAGCGGGAACAAGGCATCACCATCGATGTCGCCTACCGCTATTTCGCCACACCGAAGCGTAAGTTCATCATCGCGGACACGCCGGGCCATATCCAGTACACCCGCAACATGGTCACGGGCGCTTCGACGGCAAACATGGCACTGATACTGATCGACGCGCGCAAAGGCGTCATCGAGCAGACCTGCCGCCACGCCATTATCGCCAGCCTGCTCCGCATTCCGCATATCGTCGTATGCGTCAATAAGATGGATCTCGTCGATTTCCGCGAGGAGGTCTTCGAGCAGATCCGGCGCGATTTCGATGCGTTCTCGGCCGGGCTGGAAGTGCGGGACGTTCGCTTTATCCCCATCAGCGCGCTGCGCGGCGACAACGTGGTCGAGCGCTCGACGGCGATGCCCTGGTACGATGGCCAGACGCTGCTCTCGGTGCTCGAAACCACGCATATCAGCAGCGACCTGAACCTGACCGACACGCGCCTGCCGGTGCAGTATGTCATTCGCCCGCAGTCCACTGAGTACCACGACTTTCGCGGCTATGCAGGCCGCATCGCCGGGGGCGTCTTCAAGCAGGGCGATCCGGTCAAGGTGCTGCCGTCCGGCTTCCGATCACGGGTCAAGTCGTTGGAGACGGCGGGCGAAAGTCACGCGGAGGCGTTTGCGCCGATGTCGGTCACGATGACGCTGGAGGACGAGATCGACATCAGTCGCGGCGACATGATTGTCGGCGACCACGAAGCGCCGAGCGTCTCGCAGGACATCGAGATGATGGTCTGCTGGATGGGCGAAAAGCCGCTGGCCACCAACGTCAAGTACGCCGTCAAGCATACGACGAAAGAGGTGCGCTGCGTCGTCAAGAGCATCGACTACAAGCTGAACATCAACAATTTGGAGAAGATCCGCGACGACAACGCAGTGAACATGAACGACATCGCGCGGATCACCATCCGCACGACGCAGCCGCTTGTTTTCGACGCGTACAGCCGCAATCGCACGACCGGCAGCCTGATCCTGATCGACGAAGCGACGAACACCACGGTCGGCGCAGGCATGATCATTCAGACGCCCCTGCCCGTTTCCAATCTCGCCGGGCGTCCGGAGACCGACTTCTCGATCTGAGCGCGATGCGCCGAACCATTCGTTTTTAGACAGGATTGACAAGATTTTCAGGATTTACAGGATGAAGACCGTGCTTCTCAATCTTGTTAATCCTGGCAATCCTGTGGTTCCTGTCTAAAAAAATATTTAGTTACAGAAGGAGCGACATACATGGTGCGGTGGGGAATTCTGGGGCCGGGCTCGATTGCTCGGCAGTTTGCGGAGGGGCTCAAGTCGGCGTCGAATGCCCGTTTGATGGCTGTAGGGTCGCGGGACGGCGCGAAGGCGGAGGCGTTCGGCGCGCAGTTCGATGTGCCGCACCGGCACAGCAGCTATCAGGCGCTTGTGGAGGATCCGGAGGTGGACGCGATCTACGTCGCGACGCCCCACCCCTTCCACAAAGAGCACTGTCTGCTGGCGCTGAACGCGGGCAAGGCGACCCTGTGCGAAAAGCCGTTCACCCTCAATGTGCGCGAGGCCGAAGAGGTGGTGCGGACGGCGCGTGAGAAGCAGGTATTCCTCATGGAAGGCATGTGGAGCCGTTTCTTCCCGCTGATGACGCAGTTACGGTCCCTGCTACAAGCGGGTGAGATCGGCCGCGTCCGGATGGTAGAAGCGGACTTCGGCTTCCGCGCAGGGTTCGACCCGAAGAGTCGGCTGTTCGACCCGCATCTGGGCGGCGGCGCGCTTCTGGATGTCGGCGTCTATGTCGTCTCTTTCGCTTCGATGATACTTGGAACGCCGGACCGGATGACCGGTCTGGCGACCCTCGGCGCGACGAACATCGACGAACAGGCCGCCATCGTGCTGGGGCATCCGAACGGCGCGCTGGCATTGCTTTCTACCGCCATACGGACCAATACCCCTCATAACGCGACGATCCTGGGTGAGGAAGGGCGTATCGTGCTTAAGCCACCGTTCTGGAAGCCGGAGCGGATGACAGTGTCGCGCAACGGCAAACCCGACGAGGAGATTTATTCCCCCGCCGTCGGCTCTGGCTTCAACTACGAAGCGGACGAGGTCGACCGTTGCCTGCAGGCTGGCAAATTGGAGAGCGACATCCTACCGCTGGACGAGACGCTGGCGATCATGCACACCCTCGACACGCTTCGCGCGCAGTGGGGCGTCGTCTATCCGACCGAACGGGGACTGCGCGCGGGCTGAAGGCGATCAGCACCCCGGTTCCGGAAAAATGTCCGCCTGCACGCCATGGAACTTCTGCCGCACGTGCTTCACGAATACTGCGCTGGCATCGTCCGCACTAGGGGATCGTTAGGATCGGCCGGCACCTTCGATAGATCGAGCACGGTCCATTTCCCGGCCTTGCGATGCAGAAGCTCCGGGCCGCCTTCCGCGAGAGCCTTTCCATGACTATCCAGCGGCGTCAGGATTTCATTGTACACGCTGGTCGTCAAAACTCCGTGAAATCCGCGCTCGGCCATGGTGAAATTTTGCCCGTGCACCGCTTAAAAATCGACGAAGCAGCCAGCGCATTTGAAGTACAATTCGTTCTATGCGTATCTACAATCCCCAGTCTACAGAAAACCTTTTCCCAGAACTGCATAAGACGCTGGCCGTGTTGCGACGCAGGCGTGGATTCGAAGCTGAACGCTACATTCAGGTGAAGGTGATCGTGCTCAACACCTATATGCGGGAGTCAGGGCTGGAGGCGTGCGTGCTTGGGGTCAGTGGAGGCGTCGATTCGGCGGTGGCGTTGGGGTTGGCGGCGCGGGCGAAAGCGCAGGCGGATTCACCGATCAAGAAGATCGTGGCGGTGCTGATGCCGGTGTTCGATGCCGGTGCGACCCATCAGAGCGAGGCGACATCGAAGGGCTGAGAGGTTGCACGGAGGTTTGGAATAGAGCCTGTCGAAATAGACCTCTCTGCCGGACATACCGCGATCAAGGCCGCTGTGGACACGGCTATGGAGGTACGTGGCGAGCCATGGGCTTCCGGACAGCTCGTCTCCTATGCGCGCACGCCTGCCCTCTACTATATAACCAGCCTCCTGACGCAGCAGGGTCATGCGGCAGTGCTGCTCGGCACGACCAACCGGGACGAAGGCGGCTATCTGGGGTTTATCGGCAGGGCCTCCGACGCGATGGTAGGTGTGCAGGTGCTCTCGGACCTGCATAAGAGCGAGGTGTATGCTGTCGCGAAATCACTGGGCGCTCCCGAATCGGTGCTGCAGGCGACTCCGACAGGCGACATATACGATGGTCGCGCAGACGAGGAGGTGTTCGGTGCGCCCTACGACTTCGTGGAGCTCTACCTGCTCTGGAAGGATCTGGGCAGTGTGGACGAGCGCAATTCCTTCCGACGCGAATGGAGCCCGGAAGCGGAGGCGCAGTTTGCGTTCTTTGCGCACAACCTGGAGGAGCTACATCGCTACAACCGGCATAAGTATATCGGAAAGTCGCCAGCCATGCATCTGGATATTCTTCACGCGGCGACTCCAGGCGGATGGAACAACTCACTCTACCTCACCCATACGGACCCTCTGGAACCGGATAGGTGCGTACGTCGGCAGCCCCCGCATCCTGGATGCCACTGCGGCGACCGACTGGGACGGCCCTCCCGTCTGGAGGGCCGTCGGTGTCAATCCCCTCTTGCGTTTTATCCGCTACCGGCATGGTGGGGCGCTCGTCCCGCACTACGACGCTCCGTTCGTCTATCATGAAGGCAAGCGTACGCTGGTTTCCGTGATACTCTACCTCGATGCCGGTGGAGGCGAGGGCGGCGCGACCCGATTCGTTCGTGACGGACAGGCACAACGACCGGTGTCGGAACGCAATCTCGACGACTGGCCACGCTTTGCCGAGGAGGCGGAAATCTGTCGCCGGGTAGAACCGGAAGCGGGCGCTTGTCTGGTGTTCGACCATCGTCTGCCCTACTATAGGGCCATGCGCCCCCGGTATCAGAGCCGGGAAGCGTTCCGCCAGGCAGGCTTCTTCGACGACGGCCTCGACACGGAGCTGGATGCGGACTGCTATACCGACCCGAACTGGCTGACCACGCCCTACCACAAGATTCTCCGCCGGCTGTCCCAACTGGACGAGTACGATCCGGCTCAGTTGATCGCGTACCCTCCGCTTGTACTGCTCACGACCGGAGGCTTCTCTCCGATCCACAACGGCCATCTCGACATGATGGAGTTGGCGAAAAATGCGATGATCGAGCTGGGGCATGTCGTGCTCGGCGGCTACCTCTCTCCCTCGCACGACTCCTACGTCTCTGCCAAGCACGACGGCACTGCGGGGCTGCTCGATGCGCACCGGCTGCGTCTGTGCCATGAGGCCGTCGCGCTCAGCGAGTGGCTCATGGTCGATCCCTGGGAGGTGCGCTACGTGCCGTGCGCCGTCAACTACACGGAGGTCATTGATCGGCTTGAGCGCTACCTGAACCACCATCTGCGCGTGCCGGTTCCAGTGCGCGTCGGCTACGTTTTCGGGGGCGACAACGCTGCGTTTGGGCGCACCTTCCTGCGCCAGGGCTATGCCGTCTGTATCGAGCGGCCGGGCTACGAAAGTGAAGTGGTGGCCATGAAGCAGGAGATTGGGCCGAGCCACACCCGCATCGCCTTTGCCAGACCACGCCTCGAGTATTTCAATATCTCTTCTTCGCGCATTCGTTCAGAGGAAATGGAGGCGATGCCGGAGCGTTCCAACCGTTACTACGGCGGACTGAAGGCGAACCTCGCGCGTGGCCCGGTCCCGCCCTGGCGACTCCCGGAGCGATGGTTCCTGATTCGGGATGAGAGCGGTTGGGCGGTTCAGCCGTGGGAGCAGGGACGGGACGCTGTGAAACTGGTCGAGGCGAGGATGCAGTTGCTCACGAGTCTCCGAACATCCCTTTGCGCAGCCTACGCGCGGCCTCCGCTGCCCGATGTGGCGCTGGCATTGAAGATCGAGATTCCGGCGTTGGAGGGACAGGTCGCCTACGCCGACGCCGACGCGCTCCGGCAGGAGCTAGAGACGATCACCCTGGATACCTGCACCGATGGCTCACATCGGCTGGAGGTGTCGCGGCTTTTCGGGCTGGCGGACGGGCAGTGCTTCTCCACACAGGTGACGCCCCGTCCCGGCTGCCCCCGGATAACCGAACAGGTCAAAGCGATTCCGCCCGGAGACTACGCGCTCCTCGACGACGATATCGCCTCGGGCCGCACCATGCGCATGATGATGGCGGTGTTTCCCCAGAACATTCGTATCACCCGTGTGCTGTCACTCCTGGAGCAGACACGTTCCATCGAGGCGCTCCACGTCGATCAGATCGACTACCAGGACTTCTACGATGTCGTCGACTTCCGCGATTTCCTGTTCGGTTCGCGCAACGGCGGGCTTGTGGTCCGTCTGCCGAATGGAGAGATGGCGCGTGCGCCCTATCTGGCGCCCTATGTGACTTTGAGCACCCGCATCCGTCTTCCCGCGTCGCAGGAGATTGCGTTTTCTCTCATCATGTGGCGGGCGAACGAACGCTTCTTCGCCGCATTGAAACGCCCGGTTCTGGCATCCGAATGCGATCCCGCCTCCCAGAAGCTGATGAGCTACCTCGGATTTACTGCTTCCATGCCCGTACTGGAGGTCGTGCGATGGCATATCGACCGGCTGGAACGATCAACATATCGATGAGCGAGCGCGGATTCAGGTGAGCCGTCCCAGCCTGCAGCGTCGCTCCCTGCAAGGCAGGGCTCAAATCAGATTGGGGAACGCATCGGCGACATCCGCCGTACGAATTTTTCGTCGTTGCAGAGCGACCGTGCAGAAATCCTGTTGCACGTCACACTGCCAGAGCGATTTATCTGTTCGCTTTGGCTCGATGTATGCAATACTTAAACGGTATCGATGTCCACGCCGATAGTAAGGCAACTCCCAAGAATTACTGCTCCACATTCGGACCCCTTCTGACTTCAACCGAGGCGGAATTGTGGAGCGATAATAGTTTGGCGGTTCCTAAGTGATGGACTCTCGATGATGAGGAGACATACGCTACAATGAAGAGAACAGCAGTTTTGGTGGGCCTGTTGCTGACAGCAGGATCATGCCAGGCGTTTGCACAAGGGACCGCAGCCAACGGCACCCTCTACTACACGACCTTCACCGGAACCCAGAGGGTTCACAAGGTCGATTACAACTACGACGGTGCGGCGACGTATGTGTTAAGCAGCAGTACCGACATCGCGGCTACGCCCGGTGGAGACGGCATCATCTTCGCGCCCGACGGTCAGCTCCTGGTGGGTGGGCAGGGTACCGGACAGGTCTACAAGGTCGATCCCAATGCGATCAACAGCTTCGTGACCAAGGCCTCCGGCGTTGCCGGAGCCTACCACCTCTCCCTGGACCCGAGCGGCACCAAGTTCTACGCCGCAGGCCTCCCCGGTAACCTGGGCGTCATTCCTCTAAACCCGTTTGCGGATGGTACGCAGAAGGTTTTGAGCGGATCGGTCTCGCAGATCACATCGATCGCCTTCGACACTCTGGGTAACGCCTACTACACGGCTTCGGGCGGAACCGGCAATGGCTCGGTAGGTCGCATCAACCTGACGACCGGCGTCACCACCGAGGTAATCGCGAACCTCCCGGCCGCGCACGGCATGGTCTACGACTCCTTCACGAATAAGCTGACCCTGTTTGGTGCCTCCCACATCACACAGCTCAACCTCGATGCCAACCTAACACAGTTCTCCGACCTCGACCTGAGCACCCTTGAAACGGGACACACGTTTCAACTCGACCAGGGCGCGACAGACGGCCACGGTCATGCACTCGTCGCAGACAACAACGCCAACCTCGTGTTCTTAGACTACAGTACAGGAACAAACCAGGTTGCCTCCTACGGCTTCCTCGACCAGCAGTTCCTCGCGACCTCCCTCGACGACGTTGCGCCGCTGTCGGGTCTGGGCTCCAACACCACGCCGGAGCCGGGAACCCTCGGTCTTCTGTTCGGAATGGGAATGACCGGTTCCGCGTTCGCGTTCCGCCGTCTGCGCCGCAGACGCTAAGCTCCGCCACAATACAGTACGTTGAGTAGCGAACAGAGACCCCGATCCGCATGCCTTTGCAGGCAACGTATTGGGGTCTCTACATGTATGCCTCGTGTCTAATGCCGCGCAGGGTGTTGCGGTCACATCAGTAGATTGTGGGGCAGAAGTCGGGATCGGTGTAGTCGGGGACGCCCTCGATTTTGCGGCATAGCGCGTCCAGATCATGGTGCGCGAGGCGACCATCGGGATAGTGGAACTCCTGATAACGGTTCGAGTCGTCCTGCAGATGGACGGCAATGGAGCGGCGCGGCTGTTCGCTGTAGTTGGGACCGCTGCCGTGAATCGTCAGGCAGTTGTGAAAGCTCACCTGGCCTTTCAGGAGATTCATCGGCACTTTGACGATGGGCTGCCCCCCGGTACTGAACTTCTTTTCGAGCCCGTCCAGGTCGCTGCTGAAGAAGTCGAGATGATCGGTATTGTCCGGCCAGCGTTGGCTGCCGTCGATCATGGTGATCGTGCCCATCTGCGCGTCGCAGTCGTGGAAAGGAATCCAGGCCGTCAGCATGTTGGGAGAGGTACATGTCTTCCAGTAGCCCCGGTCGGTATGCCAGCCGACATTCGTTGCCTTGAGCGGATCCTGCGGAGGCTTGTAGAGCAACTGATCGTGCCACAGCCGGATATGAGGCGACCCGCAGAGGCGCGCAGCGACAGCGCCGATCATCGGATGCGTCACCAGTCCGCGCAGAACATGGCTGAACATGGAGGACTGGTCGCTTTTGCGCAGCCCCGCGCCGTACGGCGCCTTCGGTCGAAAACGGTCGAGATGCGGAACGTTGACAGGTGGCTCGTCCACCTCCCCGGCATAGAAGCGATCACTCGCGTCCAGAACGGCGTCTATCTCCTCAGCGGAGAAAAGCGTTTTCGAATGATAGTAACCGCGCTCCTGATAGTACCGGACGTCCTCATCGGTCGGGAGCAGTGCAAGCTGTTCGGGTGTAAATTTCATGCCGGTATTATACCATTCCTGCCCTGGGGTTGGGAACCGGGGCGAGCGGGCGCACGTAAAGGAGCATGTTCCCCACGACTTGCAGCCTGAAGCGACTACCCGTCTGCTCGGGCCTGCCGGTTCCGCGTGTGGCCTACCCAACCGGTGGCGCGCACACATCAAGGAGGCCCATCAGGCTATGACACTCGCCGACACACCTGTGCCTGCGGGACTCGCAATGTCTACGGACAGCGACCCGCCGGTCACCGTCTATATCTCCCGTCGGATCCGCCCCGGCTGCGAAGGGCGTTTCGAAGCGGTGATGGGCGAGATTCTTCGCGCCGTCGTCCATGCCCCAGGTCACATGGGCGCCAGTGTCTTTCGGCCGGTCGATCCCGCTGCCCCCGAGTACCGCGTCGTCTTCAAGTTCGACCGCATGAGCAGCCTGCAAGCGTGGGAAGACTCCGCCGAGCGGCGCGCCTGTCTCTATCGGATGGAAGACCTTCTGGTGGCGCCCTCACAGCGGTCCGATGTCACGGGCCTCGAAGTCTGGTTCACGCTGCCGGGAGAGGAGAAGCCGCGTCTGCCAAATCGTCATCGCGTGGCGCTGGTCACCTGGCTCGGCGTCTACCTCGTCGGCGTGGTATTCGGTGTCACCTTGAATCCTCTGATCGCGCCGCTTCCGGTGTGGCTGCGGGTTCTCATCCACTCCTCTCTGTTCGTGCCGATCATGCTCTACGGAGTGCTTCCCCGCCTGACCCGGCTCTTCCGGCGTTTCCTCTACCCGCTAGATCAGGGAGCGTCCACGCGTATCGGCTCTTCGTAGAGGCCCTTGATTACGGCGTTGTTCGGATTGGGAGCCAACCGTGGAAGAGCAGGCTATTTTCCGAGTGCGGCGGGCGCCAGCGGTTTTCCATCCAGCGACATGGAGCCGGTGAGGAACCGGTACGACTTGAGCTTCCAGCGACCGCCGCCTTTCACCCAGGTGTCTTTGCTGGAAGTGATCATAAGCAGTTTGTGGTGCTGCCCCTGTGGATCGGACATAATGCCGAACATACGGCTCTGAACCGTTGCGACGGCTTCGTTCTGGTTCACCGTCAATTTCGAGATCTTGCGTTGCCAGTCCGCCGAGAACATGACCTCACGTTGTTGGGTCATGGCGGCGAGAGCCTGATCACGGTTCAATTTTTGACCCTTGGGCTGCGTCGCGACATAGTCCGTCGTCATAAATTCGGAAACCGCCGCAAAATCGCTTTTGCGTAAGGCATCAGAGATTTTAGCGTAGTTGGCCAACAGCGTTTTTTGAACTGCCGCGTCGTCGGCATGTGCCGGACCGGCCATCGCGAATAAAGTGCCAATGACCATTGTGCCGAGTATCGGGCGCATAGGAAACCTCCACGGGAAAGATGACATCGCACCCTCTACGATTCGCCCGGCCAATGCCGTTCTCCTCCCTCCCCCACAGCACTGCTAAAGGGAAGAGCGCTCTACGCGCGCTGTTCCGGGGTCGTCACGTCGGGAACGTCCACACCAAGTGCGGTGGCGAGATCGATCTGATGCTCCTGCTCCTGCACCAGAATGCGCCGGATATTCTCCGCGATGGCATACTCGCCCAGCGCCTCGCACTGCCGAACGCGAACACGGTAGTTGGCGATGGTCACGTTCTCGTTATCGAGATCGAAGCGCAGCATATCCTGGGGCTTCTCCGACGTTTTCACCGGCTGTGGCGTCACGGTTGGCATCCCGCCCAGATAGTCGATCTGGCCTGCGATGGTCAGGGCATGCGCGAGTTCCTCGCCGGCGTGAACTTCCAGTTCTTTCGCGATACTCATATACTCAGCGCCTTTCAGCACCTGGGAATAGTTGATATAGGCGATTATGGCCTGGTACTCGCGCGACAGGTCTTCGTTCAGGAGATCGATGAGCTGCTTACGGGTGATCGTCAGATCTTCGGGGTGGGACATATTTCTCTCCTTCGAGTCGGGGCCTCGTGGCACCGTGAACGGAATTTTTGCTGTGATAGACACGGTTTCTGAACAGCCCGCTTTCTTCTAACGGACTTTAGACCAGACGCGTATGAGCCAGCTCAGGTTCCCTGGATAGAACCGCAACTGCGTTCTCCTTTGTCCATACCCCTGCTCGTTCACCCCGATAGTTCCTCGGTACTAAGTAGCCGTCCGGTCAACGCTCGTAGAAATTTCGCGCGTGCTGATCTCGCTGGCCTCGTAGAAATTACGAACCTTCAGCGGTTGGCCGCTTAGAGTGACTGCCCCGTCGTCGCCGGGGAGAACGGCTTTTTTGGTTGGGGGTTTCCGTCTAGCCGAGGGCTTTGAGTAAGCCCTCCCGATCCGTCGAAGCGTCGAGCGCCTGCTGCAGGCGTAGATAACAGACCGGCGGGTCTCGGTCGGGAAGAGAGCCGCGTGCCTTCAGGTGCCTCTCCCTGCTGTCGACGGGCAGCAACCGTTCTTCGTTCTGTGAACGGCACCGTTTAACATCGATGGTCGGATAGAGTCTCTGGCGTGCGAGTGTGTCGGATAGCGGGACGAGCCAGGCAGCTTCCGGCAGTATATGCTCCAGCAGTCGCAGGTGCGGATGGAGGTCGTGCTCCTCCTCGGCCTCCGAGTTGATCGTCTGATGCCAGACGGTTCCGAGCAGGGTCAGGGAGCCGCCCAGTCCGCCGCCGAGCGGCGATTCGCCGTGGAAACAGCCGGCTTTCTGGACCCACTCCCGCATGCGGCGGCGCGAAAGGGAGGCGTCGGCCTCTCGTTGGGCATCGGCTTGCTCCGCTTCCAGCATCGTGCCCCAGAGCGCGGTGAGCGAATCGACCAGAAGCACGACGTCGCGGCCCAGCTCGGTCTGACGCTGGGCGGCTTCGAGCATAAGGTCGCAGATCTGCAAGGTCTGCTGGGGGGTGCTTTCGCTGAACGCCCCAGATCCGACAACAATATCTGCCTGCGGAAATCGTCGCCGCCATTCGGTCGCTTCTTCGGCTCTCGGACGCAGTAACAGGACCAATGGCACACAGTCCGGCGCGTTTTTGACGATGCCGTTCAGCACGGACTGCAGCGTCCGCGTCAGTCCCGCGCCGTGTGGCCCGTAGACCAAACCGCAGACGCCCGCTCCGAGTGGGGCCGCAAAATCCAGCGTACGTCCTGTGGCATGGTTATGCCCGTCCGCGAGTTCCAACCAGCGGTCGGGCGGCGTGCGTTCCGAACGAGAGCGTCTCGTTTGCGGAAAGGGACGGTCGGCCAGTCCCAGGATCCCAGTCTCATCGGGACCGGGAATGAGGTCCGGCAAGCCATTGATTTTTGTTATGGATACAAGTTGATGCGTCCGGGGGCGCTCGATGCGAACGGTCGGAAGCGCAGCGGCATGATCCGGGTTGGGTTCGTCGAACTGGGCGTCCCAGTCGGCCTGCCGCTCCAGTTCCACCTCTGGATACGACGGCGTCGTTTCCAGCGGAAGGGGCTGTATTTCGCCGCAAGCGATGTCCCCTACCGTCAAACGGAAGGCTTCCGCAAGCTCGGGCGGGACCGCAATCTGTGTTCCTGATCCGCCGTTGCGCCCCGGACGCAGGATCGCGACGGACCCATCGTCCTGCCGAAAGACGATTCCATTCTGGCCGATATTCAGGGCCATAGCCTCTTCTCCCTGCTTCCCATTCCGCCTCGCATAGAGCCGGAATCACGTTCTGGACAGCATCTACACGACAACAGATCGTTGTCTCTATTCTAGCACGTCTTTCACGTTTGCCGCGAGGAATAAAGAGTTAAAGATTTTTACGGTTCAGCAAAATATGCCGTTTCGCAGATGTCCTGTTCGATAGGTTTAAGGTAGATTAGGTAGATATATCGTCACGACCCGGCCTTTCCGCAAGGAGGTTCTTATGCACAGAAGACAGTCTATTTCTAAGCGCCGCAAAAGTAAAGGCTTTACGCTTGTCGAGCTCCTCACGGCGATCCTCATCGTGTCCATCCTGATGACCGTAGCGTTTCCACTCTACCTTAACGCCGTCGACGATTCGCGCAAGAAGGTCTGCCGCTCCAATATGCAGTCCATCTCCAACGCGGTGATGGCGGCCCGCGTCAAGAGTCGGTCTGCCGACTTCGGCTCCCTTATCACGGGCGGCGTCGTCGTCACCAACCTTCCCGACCTTTCGTCGGTTCCGGTCTGCCCAAACGGGGGCACCTATACGCTCGGCGTGGGCAATAGCTCCTCGAACTCCACCTTCCAGGTATTCTGCAGCGCGACGTATCCCCTGACGCATGGGAAGTTCGAGCCGGGCGTAGACAACAAATAGGGCGTAGCGAGGCCCTTATAGTCCGTTTACACGCAGGCCAGGGCACGCCTCGCTGAGACGTGCGTTCCTGCCTCCCGCGCCTTCCTAATCATCCGCATTTTGAATTTCTCCACCAACTCCTCGCCTTCGATATCAATAGTTTCCAGCACCAGTCGCCTTAAAGTATGAATGCGCGGAACTCATCGCCTGTGCGGCACGTCCAACCCCTAGATCGTGAATTGTCGCGCAATTGAAAGACCGTAATTGGCGAGGACGATATGCCGGGTAACCGAAAAAGCTCAATAACCCCAGATTATGAACCCGGTGAAGTATTGGCTTTGCTCACGCCGCTTCAAGAACTGCCCACAGGTATGTATCTTCTCCATGAAATTACCGATGACTGGGTGGTAATGCGCCGGCTGATCGATGATGAAAAGACGGAACAACTGATTCTCACCGAACATCTGGTGAGACTGCCTTCACGGTTGCTTCTGCTGTTCATGCCCGTTGGGCTGCAGATCCGGCCCGACAAGCCCACCAAGCTTATTCACTGACCAACTCCCAGGTGAGCCAGGTAGTCGTCAGTCTGCCTATCTTGCCCCCCGCTTCCACCCGCCTTCCCGTCTTGCCTCACGTCGAACAACCCTTACGAGCCGCGTCGATTTTAACCACGGTAAATATTGTTGGCGAAACCGGGTTCATAGCGGGTATAATACCCTCAGCAGATTTAACTGCGGTGCATTTCCTTGTTGACCCTATCTCATTTCGGTAAGGACACGCCTATGTCTTCCCCTTCCGTCGAAGATTATATCAAAGGGATCTATAAAGCCCGCCTCGAGGCCGACGAAGTCAGTACGCAGGATCTGGCCGCCCGCGTGGGCGTCAGTGCGCCTGCGGTCAGCAAGATGCTCAGACGTCTGACGGAACTGCGTCTGGTCGAACATCGGCCCTATCAGGGTGTCAGCCTGACCCCCGCCGGCGAGAAAATGGCCCTGGAGATCATTCGGCATCATCGTCTCCTGGAGATCTATCTGGTGCAGGCTTTGGGCTATGGCTGGGATGAGGTGCATGCCGAGGCGGAACGCCTGGAACATCACATTAGCGAAGAGTTCGAAGAGAGAATCGATGCGCTGCTCGGCCATCCCGTCGCCTGCCCGCACGGAGACCCCATACCAACGCGGGAGGGGGTCATGCCCCCTGTTTCCCGACAGACCCTGGCGCAGCAACAGGCTCCCGCCGCTCTCACCATTCGGCGGGTGCGCGACGAGGACGCCGAACTATTGAGGCATCTCAAAAAGCTGGGACTGCTGCCTGGTACGGCGATCGAGTTCGTCGAGCAGGAGCCCTTTGGCGGTGCGTTCGTGGTGCGGGTCGGTGGGGATCGGGTGCGGGTCGCGCCACAGGCCGCCGAGCAGATTTTCGTCGAGAAAGAAGCCGAGACCCCTTCTTAACGGCGGGGTTGGAGTGTAGATAAGTTTGGAAAGGAAACATTTGCGAGGATGAATACGGCTCCGTATCGTGAGGACGTGCCCGAAGAGCCGCTCCCGACCGCCGGGTGGAACGCCCCGGTGGGTAGCGTCAGTCTGCCGGAGGTACACCGGTCCATCCATGTTCCGCAGAACGCAACGTGGCTGCGGCGGCTATTCGCCTTCATCGGCCCCGGATATCTGGTTGCCGTCGGCTATATGGACCCCGGCAACTGGGCTACGGATATCGCCGGTGGATCGGTCTACAAATATCGCCTGCTTTCGGTCGTGCTGATTTCGAGCCTGATGGCGATGTTTTTGCAGTCCCTGGCGGCCAAGTTAGGTATCGTGACCGGTCGCGACCTGGCCCAAGCCTGCCGGGATGCCTACGGCAAGAAGCTTTCGGTGGTCCTGTGGATTTCGGCGGAGATCGCCATCGTGGCGTGTGACATCGCCGAAGTCATCGGGGCGGCCATCGCCCTGAACCTGCTGTTTCAGGTACCGATGGTGCTTGGAGTGATCCTGACCGCCCTGGATGTGCTGTTGGTGCTTGCCTTGCAGAACAGGGGCTTCCGCTGGATCGAGACGCTGGTGATCACGCTCATCGGCACGATGATGGTGATCTTCTGCATGGAGATCTTCTATGCGCGTCCCGACTGGGGGGGCGGAAGCGGCGTCCTCTCCGGATTCCTGATCCATACAGACCTGATCCGCGATCATAATATGCTCTACATCGCGCTTGGCATCGTTGGGGCGACCGTGATGCCGCACAACCTCTATCTGCACTCCTCCATTATCCAGACGCGCCGTTTCGGCACCACTCTTCATGAACTGAAGGACACCATTCGCCTCGCGTATATCGATTCGTCGGTTGCCCTCACCCTGGCGTTCTTTATCAACGCCGCCATTCTCATCCTGGCTGCCGCCGCCTTCTTCCGCAGCGGTCACCATGAGGTCGCCAGTATTGAGGGGGCCTACAAACTTCTCACCCCTCTGTTGGGCGCCTCCCTCGCCACGCCGCTCTTCGCCATCGCCCTCCTGGCTTCCGGGCAGAACTCCACCCTGACGGGCACGATGGCCGGACAGGTCGTGCTGGAAGGCTTTACGCAGTTTAAGATGGCGCCCTGGCTGCGCCGGATGATCTCCCGAGGTATCGCCATCGTGCCTGCCATCTTCGCCGTCGGGTTCTATGGGGAGAAGGGCACGGGAACGCTGCTCATCGGCAGTCAGGTGGTGCTATCGCTCCAGTTGTCCTTTGCCGTGATTCCCCTGATCCAGTTTACGAGCGACCGCAAGAAGATGGGCGTTTTCGTCAACGGTGGACTGACGAAAGCCGTCGGATGGACCATGGCGGCGTTCATCGCCGTCCTGAACGTCTACCTGGTCTGGACCACACTCCGTCCCTCGAAATGACACGAACCCCTTGACAAAGTCTCCGCCTCTCCACGGTACCAGAAAACCCCTCTTGAGGATCCGGATCATCAAAGTATGCCGTATCGCAGATGTAAATGTCGGCGAAATAGGACAAAATGTGCCTATTACTCGCTCTCCTCTCGTGAATGGATGGTCAGGTCCGCAAGATCCGCCTGGCAAACCGCCCGGACTGTGCAAGGAAGGAAAACAGTCGGCGACCATTATGCGGAGGTATGTCTGCATCGAACTCGGCCCGGAGGAGGTCTTCCGGAGATCGAAGGAGAAACTGACGCTATGAAACGGATCGTAAATCTGGTGTTTCACGACCTGTTCACCCG
>JBBQPO010000048.1:0-27815 GCA_038217285.1 Chthonomonadales bacterium | reverse complement strand
GACGGCCTGCTCCATCTGTACGAAGCGACCTTCGACCCGCAGTGGCTTGCCCTGGCTCGCGAACTGGTCGCCTCGATGTTCACCTATTTCTGGGACGAAGAGAACTCCGGCTTTTTCGCGACCAGCACCGATCACGAAACCCTCATCCAACGCCCGAAGGACTGGGACGACAACGCCACCCCCAGCGGCAACTCCGTGGCGCTCGACGTGCTCCTGCGCCTCGCAGTTCTCACCGGCGACAATGGTTACCGTGAACACGCCGCGCGCGTCCTCCGCCGTCTCGGTTCCACTCTGGAGAAGCATCCCTACAGTTTCGCCCGTTGCCTCAGTGCCCTGGACTTCTACCTCTCCACGCCGAAAGAGATCGCGATCATAGGCGACCTGACGGTCGAAGGCACCCGAGAACTGCTCAGCACTGTCTACAGCCTCTATCTTCCGAACAAAATCGTGATTCAGGCCGACGCACCCGACAAGGCATCCACTGAGATTCCGCTTCTAGCTAATCGCCCTCAGCGAGACAACCGGCCGACAGCATACGTGTGCGAGAATTTCGCCTGCAAGGAACCAGTCAATACAGCGGATACTTTGTTGGCCCAGCTTAAGGCTTAGATTTGCCTTAAGCAGGAACCTCCTCGCGCTTTACTTCCCGCCCCTCAAGGAGCGGCCTGAGGCAGTAAGCCCCCTAAAGGGGGCTGGGTCGGACGTAAGCAGGGGCGATTGCGAAAGGAAACAGGCTGTCAGCCCTCCCTTGTGGAGAGATTTGCTCTCCCTTTCAGCCATCTCAGGCCCATTTATGGGCCTTTACTTTCTCCAACAGGCTGCTCCTTTGGGGGCGGCGGTCTTAAGGGACAAGATAAGCTGCGGTGGAGACGTCGTTCGGCGCTCAGGAATCGAAACGATTAAGTATGACTTCACGTCTTGACGCGAAATCGGTTTCAGAAAGGACAGGGGTGGCACCGGTCGTCGAGAAGGACTGTGCCAATGTCACCCAGGACTTGCAGCCCTCGTAGTCCGGCAGCATCGGGACGGTTATCGGGGACGAAAGGCGATAGACGCGTAACAGAACGATGTACAGAGGATCGTACGGATTGAAGTCGAAACGCATTTTGACATAACTAGGATTCCAGATATGTTCATGGGCGAGTGCATTGACCTGGGCGTCATCGCTGGCGACACAGATCGTATCGACAACGGCGTACGCGGTCAGGGTGACTTCATGAGCGTGGTGAGATGTGGACTGAATGGCTTCCAGCGCCGGCACCCATTCCGGCTGGAGCAGCGCGGCGTTCTGGTGCTCGTAGGTGGGCATCAGCCAGAACTCCGGGTCATCGATGCGGAAGACGCCCCCATCCTCGCGGATGCCTCCTTTGCGGATCAACAGAGTCTGACGGCCCGCTTGAAGCGCCTCGCACGAGACGGCCCACTCCTTGAACGCGCGGTCATGCGTCGGCTTCATGGCGCTAAGTCCTGAAGAAACGGGTTGGTGGCGCGCTCCTGGCCGATCATCGTCGGCTCATTGTGGCCGGGCAGAACCTTCGTCTCGTCGGGCAGCGTCAACAGTTGAGTGCGGATGGAGTGCAACAGCGTTTGCGTAGACGAGCCCGGCAGGTCGGTGCGACCGATACTGCCAGCGAACAGCACGTCTCCGACAATCGCAACATCATCGAACAGGAAGGTGACGCTGCCAGGAGAGTGCCCCGGCGTATGGACGACGCGGATCGACGTGGCTCCGAGGGTCAGGGCCTGCCCGTCCTCCAAAAACAGCGTCGGATCCGGCGAGGGCGTCGCGGCGAAATGGTAGCGTCGCGCGTGGTCGGGCAGAGCGCGGAGTCGGTCGAGGTCGGCGCGATGAAGCGCCAGCGGAGCGCCCGTCTTCCCGACATAAAACGCGTTGCCAATAATATGGTCGAAGTGGGCGTGAGTGTTCAGAATATAACGGACATGCACGTTATGCCCTTCGATTTCCGGCCAGAGGGATTCGGAGTCGAAGGACGGATCGACAATCGCGGCGTCGCGTGTCGCTTCGTCGATAATCAGATAGGTGTTGTTGGCCATCGGGCCGAGTTCGTAGCGCACGATCTCCATGACTATCCTTTGCTTTCGACAGCGGTCTTCCAGGCCTGCTCCGCCAGTCGCTTCATCACCAGGCTCTGCTCCCAACGGTCGCTTATCTCTTTGCCCTCCGGTGTCGTGATGGCATAGCGCGGGGGGCCGAGTTCACTGGCAAATGGCAGAACGTCGCCGGGGCCAGCGTCCTTGAGCCAGTGGGTCATCGCCGTCGCCCAGAGCCGGACGAAGAACTGAGCGGTCGCATTGGAGCCATCCCCGACATCGACCTGCACCTGCTCCCCATTGGAGATACGGCCGTGCATGTGCGCTGTACGCTCCAGCACCGGCATTAGCCGATCCACAGCGCGCTCGTCTTCCCATCCATAGAACTCGCCGCAGACGACAAGGTGCGAGAGGTCGGCGGTGAAGCGAATGTCCGGCACAAGCTCGATGAGCTGCTTGATCTGCGGCAGATTCTCGGTAAAGTTGTTGCGGTGGATCTCCACGAAGAATGCCAGCCCGTTGTCATTGGCGATCTTGCGCCCCTCCCGGACCAGCGCTGCCACCTCCCCGACGGGCGTAAACGCGTCGGCGGGCTGCGCGAATATAAAATCGGCATGGAGGCGCAGGGCGCGTTCTACCGTCGCCCGCACGTCCTGTAGTTGGAACGGACGATGTCCCAGGATGAGTCGCAGACCTGCCCTGTCCAGTGCCGTGCGGTGCTCCGCCTCGTTGTCGTCGTTGAGCCAGCATTCGACCGCCTCGAACCCCTCCGCCTTTGCCCTCTGGAACTTCTCGTCCAAAGTCCACTCGACCGAGGCGTTGAAAGGAAGTTTGATAAGCGACCAGAGCGAGTGCTGAATCCGCAAACGCGGTGGAGTGTCGCTGCCGTCGTTGTACCGAGCGTAGTCTGTTGTCACTGTTCTGCCTCCAGAGCGGCACGAGCCGCCGTCACATCCAGCGCCATCTGCGCCGTCAAAGCCTCCAGGGAGTCGAACTTAAGTTCGTCACGCAAGCGCTTTACAAATCGCAGTTCCATGCCCCTGCCGTAGATGTCTGCTGCGAAGTCGAAGAGATAGGTTTCGATAGAATAGCCGGCGCCTTCGATGGTGGGTCGGTTTCCAATGCTGCACGCTCCCCCCACCCTCTGACCATCCTCCAGGACGGCGCGAACCGCATAGATGCCATCTGCAGGAACGACCTGCCGACAGGTCAACGCCAGATTGGCGGTCGGATAGCCGAGCGTGCGCCCCAGCTTCTGCCCCTCAACAACGATGCCTGCAAGCAGAAAAGGATGGTTCAGCAGGGTTTCGGCCCCTGCTATGTCCCCCACACGAAGGCGTTCCCGAATGCGCGTGCTGCTCGCCGGCAGATCTCCCACACGGATCGGCTGCAGCGCACGGAGGGTAAAATCGAACTCCGACTGGGCCTCTTCAAGGTACGCTACATCTCCAGCGCGCCCCTTGCCGAAACAGAAGTTCGCTCCCACAACGATAGCCTGTGCGCCGAGTCGGTCTTTGAGGATGGTACGGAGAAACGCCTCTGGAGTGAGTTGAGCAAGCGCCTGATCGAAGCGGACGATGACCAGGCCATCCGCGCCAAGCTCGGCGATATAACGATTCCGTTGGTCCGGCGTGGTGAGCAGACCTGGAACACGGTCGGGAGAGAGCAATTCCGAAGGATGTCGGTCAAACGTGAGGACGAGCGCAGGCCGACCGTGGGAGCGTGCGTCTTCGACCGCAGTGCGTATGATCGCCTGATGACCGATGTGAACGCCGTCGAAGGTTCCGATGGCCAGGGAAGAGGCAGTATAGGGTTGTGGGAGTGTTTCCAGACCCTCAAAGACATTCATCGTGAGGTATACACTTCGTTTGGTAAAACCCGACCGGAATGCATCTCCCTTAGTCCGGGGATTCCGATGGGAACACTTTCATAGGATGCAACTGATCGATATCCAATTTCGCGAGGCCGCACAACGCTCCGAAGTCGTCGAGTACCGCCACGGGCGACGTTTGCTCGAGAGGTTCACAGGTAAGC
This sequence comes from Chthonomonadales bacterium, assembly GCA_038217285.1. Classification (GTDB taxonomy): domain Bacteria; phylum Armatimonadota; class Chthonomonadetes; order Chthonomonadales; family Chthonomonadaceae; genus JANXLO01. The sequence goes on along the minus strand of JBBQPO010000048.1, from coordinate 23,729 downwards.
CTGATCTCGCTCCTTGGGACCGCCTGTCCGCTGCGGAATCGTGCGGTCTGTGCGGCGTCGAGGCGTGCTGTCAGCCAGTCGGCCACGACAGCTTCGAGCGGAATAACGACACCCGAAAGTGTCTGCTCCTCGGCTCGGCAACGCAACTCTTCCAGCGAATGGGCATCCGCCAACGTAAACGCTCCGTCCGCGTTTCCTACCCAGGTACGCAGCAGAGTCCGCATCATGCCGCCGGTTCCTGCTGCCGCACCGATATCCGCCGCGAGCGTACGGATATAGGTCCCAGTCGAACAGGTAACCTCTAATGTGGCTTGCGGGCGCGGGCCGGGAAGAAAGGCCGTCATCTCCAATGCGTCGATCTGAACGGGCCGGGGCTCGCGTTCCACCGTAATACCCGCCCTTGCCAGTTCATAGAGCCGTTTGCCCTCGTGATGGCGGGCGGAAACCATGGGAGGAACCTGTTCTATTGTACCTCGAAACCGGGGCAGTAACGCGAGGACGTCCGCCTCCGTTAGATGATCGGCGTCGCGCTCGGTGACGATATTACCGGAGGCGTCCTGCGTATCTGTTTCGATGCCCAGCACGATCTCGGTGACGTAGTGCTTGCGCGCGGCGGTCAGGTACTCGACAAGCCGGGTCGCGTTGCCCACGCAGAGCACCAGCACACCGGTCGCATCCGGATCAAGCGTTCCGGTATGGCCAATGCGTTTGGTACGGAAAAGCCGCCGCAACACATCGACCACATCGTGCGACGTCATCCCGGCCGACTTATTCACCACCACGATTCCGCTTACCGGCAGCATACCGTGCTCCTTCATCCATTCCGAGCCATCAGCCCAACTGCCGCACCGTCTCAGCGACCACCGCGCTCTCCACATCCGCAAGCGGGGGTTCGGCCGAACAGCCTGCGGCCAGTTTATGTCCACCACCCCCGAAAACGTTCGCAATACGATTGACATCCGCTCCATCGCGCGCCCGTAAACTGATGCGCACTTTTTTGCCCGGCACCTCACGAAACAGTATCCCAACCTGAACGCCGTTGACGGCCCGAATGTGATTGACAATACCTTCCGTGTCCGCGTCGGTCGCATCGAGATCGGCGAAGTCCTGAGCGCGAACGTGCGCCCAGGCCACGCGTCCGTCGTCCGTACATTGCATAGATTCGACGGCGCGTCCGAGTAGTTTGACGCTGGCATAGGATCGATTTTCGAAGACCAACTCGGTGATAGGGGCAGGCAGCGCGCCGAGGCGTTGAAGGCGAGCGGCGAGAAGAAACGTGCGCGGTGTGACATTCAAAAAACGAAAAGAGCCGGTGTCGGTAATCAGCCCCGTCATCAGGCACTCCGCGACCGCCTTATCGGTAACGTCCCGACCCCACAATTTGCCAAGGGCAAATATCAATAGCCACACCAGTTCCGCCGTGGCCGCCGCCGTGACGTCGAGAATGCGGATGTCGCCGAAGACGCCATCCGCGACATGATGGTCGATGTCGATCAGGCGCGGAGCCGACTCAATGGCAGGGACGACGTTGCGTCCGATCCGCTCCAGCGCGCCCGCATCACAGACGATGGCGAGATCGAAATCCCGCCGCTCCGTGCCGGTAACGATCTGATCCGCACCCGGCATCCAGCGATAGATGTCGGGGACGCCGTCCGTACTGATCGCCGTGACGTCCTTCCCAGCATTGCGCAGAACGTGCGCGAGTGCGAGGACACATCCCAGGGTGTCGCCATCTGGATTGACATGCCCTGCCAGGACGATCCGGTGGGCCGCATCGATGGCTGCCGCCGCTTCTTTGACCGGCTTTCTCATGAGGCTTCGTGTGAGCTTTCCGTCTCGACGACCGGTTCGACAACCTCGGTTTGCGGTTTCAGGTCGCCCTCGACGGAATGCAGCAGCTCAAAGATCCGCTGTCCGCGTGCGATGCCTTCGTCCAGTCGAAACTCGATATCCGGCGCAAGGCGCAAGTGTACGCGTCGTGCGAACTCTCCGCGCAATATTCCGCTTGCACCATTGAGCGCTTTCAGCGTCTGTTTCTGCTCTTCCGCCGTCCCATAGATACTGACGAAGACCTTGGCATGCCGCAGATCGCCGGTAATCTCCGCCCCGGTCAGCGTCACGAACCCGATGCGCGGATCCCGCAGGTCGCGGCGTATCATCTCACTCAGCTCCTGAACCAACTGCTCTTGAACCCGTTCCTGTCGAACGCTCATCTTCTTTAACCCGATCTTTCAGGGGTCAGGCCGGAGTCAGAGCAGTTCCAACTCGACCTCCCCGACTTCCACCGGAGGACGACGGTGAGTGTTCTGATATGCATTGTCATGTTGACCTGCCCCTCCCCGTTCAAAGGGTTCGGCGGTCGGGGCTGGAACCGCGTGTTGTCAGTCGCGTTCGATCTCGCGCATCTCGAACACTTCGAGAATGTCGCCGGGCTGGTACACTTCCTTCCAGTCCCCGATGGTGATACCGCACTCAATGCCTGTTGCCACTTCGCGCACGTCGTCTTTGACACGTTTCAGCGAATCGATACGGCCGGCGGAGTTCATGACCTCCTTGCCGCGTCGCAAGCGTACAAACGCGCCACGAACGATCTTGCCTTCCGTTACGCGGCTTCCTGCGATGTAGATGCCGGTCGAGGTCTTAAACGGTACTTGCACCTCGGCCTTGCCCAGCGGCACCTCTTCGTAGATCGGCGTCAGCATCTTCTTCATCGTCTTTTCGACGGCTGCCACCAGATCATAGATGATGTTGAACGTCAGAACAGTAACATCGTCGCGTTCGGCGGCCCGTTCCACGTTCGATTCGAGACGAACGTTGAATCCGATCACCGTGCTGTCGGTCGCCTCGGCAAGCTGAATGTCGGACTCGTTGATGGTGCCGACGCCGCTAGCCTTGATGACCAGCCGCACTTCTGCTTCCTTCTTGTTCTCTTCGACTTTGATAAGCTGTCCGACGACCGCTTCGACGCTTCCCTGCACATCGCCTTTGACGATGACGTTGAAGTCCTTCGTAGGTCCGACCTGCTTCGAAAGGTCGGCGAGAGTGATCTTTTTGCCGGTGTTGCCCATGCGAACAACGCGCTCGCGCTGCATCCGCCGTTCCGCGATAGCACGGGCCTCTTTGTCCGACTTCACGACCTCGACGACATCGCCTGCGGAGGGCGCCGCGTTCAGCCCGATGATCTCTACCGGGGTCGAGGGCGGCGCTTTGACAAGCTTCTCCCCTTTGTCATTGGTCATGGCGCGCACCTTACCGTAGGTGACGCCCGCGACGACGGCATCCCCGGCGCGCAGCGTACCGCTCTGAACCAACATTGTCGCCACAGGGCCGCGTCCAGGCGCGACTTTGGCTTCGACGATTGCGCCGATGGCATGTCCACTGGGATCGGCTTTCAGTTCCGCCACATCTGCGAGCAGCAGGACATAGTCCAGCAGGTCGTTGATGCCCAAGCCCGTCTTTGCGGAGATCGGGACCGCGATGACATCGCCGCCATACTCTTCCACGACCAGGTTATGTTCGGTCAACTGGAGCTTGACGCGTTCGGGAGTCGTGTCGGGCTTGTCCATCTTGTTCACCGCAACGATGATCGGGACTTTGGCCTCCTGCGCGTGCTGAATGGCTTCGATGGTCTGGGGCATGATGCCATCGTCGGCAGCCACCACGAGGATCACGATATCGGTGACGCTGGCACCGCGCTGACGCATCGCCGTAAAAGCCGCGTGACCGGGAGTATCGAGGAAGGTGATTTTGCGCTTCTCGCCGTTGTGATCGACCTCGACCTGGTACGCACCGATGTGCTGGGTGATGCCGCCAAACTCGCCTTCGACGACGTTGGTCTTCCGGATGGCGTCGAGCAGCGTGGTCTTGCCGTGATCGACATGACCCATGATCGTGACGATAGGCGGTCGAGCCGCCAGCGCGCCTCCGGGCGCTTTATGTTTGGCATGAATCGACGCAACGGTCGGCTTGGGTTCCACTTTGATACGAACCGTGTAGCCGTAGGCCCCAGCCAGGCGATCCGCAAGCGGACGGGAGAGGCGCTGATGCGGCCCTACCAGTTCGCCAAGGTCCATCATCTTCTTCGCCGCCGCATTGGCCTGAATACCCATGGCTTCCGCCAGGTCTTTCAGCGTAGCGTCCCCACCGATCTCCGCAATCTTCTCCGTAGACGCGGATTTGCCCAGCAGTCCGCGCACCGTGTTCGCCGTCTCGGGGTCGAGCAACGCGGTCGCTCCGGTAATGGAGACGCCCAGTTCCTTCAGGGTCGTGACCATTTCGGGGGTGGTCATCTTGAGTTCCTTCGCAAGGTCCGTCAGACGGATGCCCGCAATAGCTGTCATATAGTCTCTCCCTCATTCTCGATTAACATATCGGGTCGCATCGCTGCACTCCCGGTTGCCTGTCCGTTGTGTGATCCAGGCGAGTTCGTTACACTGTTTGCAGGGGTCTGCATTCCATTCGCGGATCCGTCGAACGGGGATTCCTCGCCTGCTGCGACCGCCGAGGAGTTCGCACGGCTCGCTGCATACGCGACCAACTCGTCAAAGAATGCCGATGGGATACCGGACACTTTCAAGGAGCGTTCCAGTTGTTTGCGTTTCCGCGCCAGTTCCACACACACCGGCCGCGCGCAGAGATAGGCGCCTCTACCAGAAATTTTGCCCTTCGGATCGTAGCAAACCGAGCCATCGGATTGACGCACGATGCGCATAAGGTCACGTTTCTCGTCGGTTTCGCGGCAGGCGACACAGGTACGGATCGGGATATGTTTGCGTTTGCCCATAGTTTCTTCAGGTGAACTCGGGAAACAGCGTGCGGAGCGAAAAAAGAGGATGAGGGGAGACACGCGGAACCGCTCCGGGAGGAGCGAAACCCGTCCGACGCCACAAAGCGACGGGACAGCGCGAAATCGCGGACGACGAAGGCAAAAGCAAACGCTTTCGCCCGAAACATCGGCTAATTCATCGGCTGTCTCCCAAAGGCCGCAGACCCCCCGTACCGTTTGGCGGTCATGCGGCCACACATCTCTTTCTTTGTCGTTTTCACTGTCTTTTCAACCGAGCTGTTCTCCATGTTGAGTTCCACCGGCAGCGCGACTGCCTGCCTGGAACCACCCCAATCTTCGCGAAAATCTGCCTCGTTCCAGCGCATCCTTAAGAACCCGGTTCCGTATCATGAGGAGCCGTCTCGACGGAAACGCTCTCCTCCTCTTCTATACGTACAGAATCAGCCTCCTGTACGCCAACATTCTCCGCCTCTGCATCCCCGATGTCGCCATCGCTCTCCGCGTTGGGGGCTTCCCCGATGAAACTCTCCTCAATAGAGTCTTCTTCAGGAGTTGGCAGGTCGTCTTCCGGTTCCTCGTCACTCGGGGTCATCGAGATGAGAGCCGCGCGCGCCACCTGGGCCTCGCTGCGAATGTCGATCCTCCATCCGGTGAGTCGGGCGGCAAGGCGCACGTTCTGACCCGCTTTACCGATCGCCAGGGAAAGTTGATTGTCCGGCACAACGACGAAGGCGCTTTTCTCGTCTTCTTTCACAATCACTTTCACGGCTTTCGCCGGTGAGAGCGCTTCTGCGATGAAGAGGCCGTTGTCCGCATTCCAGCGTACAATGTCTATCTTTTCGTCGTAAAGCTCATTGACCACGGCCTGAACCCGCGCGCCGCGATGCCCTACGCAGGCGCCAACAGGATCGACCTTCTCGTCGCGGCTCATCACCGCGATTTTGGAGCGTGCGCCCGGCTCCCGCGCCACGCTCTTGATGGTCACGATGCCGTCGGAGATCTCCGGCACTTCCAGTTCGAACAGGCGGCGGATCAAGCTTGGATGGGTACGCGAGACAATGACCTGCGGCCCCTTGACGCCATCGCGGACTTCCAGCACATAGACTTTTATACGATCATTGAAACGGTACGGCTCCGATTCGACCTGCTCCTGGCGCGGCAGAATCGCGTCGAGTTTCCCCAGCGTGATCACGACATTACCGCCTTCGCGGCGCTGCACGGTGCCGGTCACGACCTCACTGACGCGCTCGTTGTATTCATCGAAAATCTTACGGCGCTCGGCCTCGCGGATCCGCTGCACCACGACCTGCTTGGCGGTCTGCGCGGCGATACGCCCGAAACTGCCGAGCGGCACAGGAATCTTGACCGGTTCGCCGACCAGGGCTTCCGGATCGAGCTTCCGCGCATCTTCCAGCGCGATCTCCTCTTGCTCGTTCTCGACAACTTCAACGACCGTCTTCTCAACGAAGACAAAGAACGGTTGGGCGGACCCACGTTGCGAGTCGATATGCACTTTGACTTCGCCGGTCGTCGGACTATTCCGCTTGTAGGCTGTCGCCAGCGCCGATTCGACCGTTTCGATCAGGGTATCCAGCGGTATATCTTTTTCTTTTGCAATTGCCTGAAGTGCTTCGAGAAATTCACCATTCATAGTTACGCGCTTCTCCAAAACAGGGTCGGCCCGGGTTCGATGCACCCTGGTCTCCGCTCGCAGCCCGACAAATGGTACCGGTCTGCGTCGGAATCGCCATATAATACAAAAGAGTGGGTAAGGACCCACTCCTGGCAGACGGGTGTAACTGTAAGCCCTAGCAGTATATCACAGTCCCCTCAAAAAAGCAAGAGTTCCACAGCCGAAACAGAGGGTAAAAGCTGGCCCCGGCCCTATGCCCAACCGTCGTCCCCGTAAAGCCACTAGCATGATCGACTACCGGACGAGGCGGCTTAAATTATCTTAATGAGGATTTAAGCGGTCTTTAATGGAGAGGGAGTAAAATGCAAGGTAATCGATCTCAATTCGCGTCTGATCCTAAACCTTGGAGGAGAGAATGACTTTCACCGTCAACCGCATTGCGCCACTGCCGGCTCTGGTGATCCTGCTCGCGGTGGGCTGCGCGCCGACGCAAACGAACATTCTCGGCAAGGCTCCCGCGCAACAGCCGACTATCCTTGTGCGCGAGTTGTCTGCAAAGACAGGCAGCGTCGTGACCGTGAAAGGCGAGATGGTAGAGAAATGCCCTGTCGCAGGCTGCTGGTTCATGCTGCGCGACAAGACAGGAATGGTACGAGTGGATACGAAGCAGGCTGGGTTCGTCGTCAGCGAGGTGCCCCTGCACACGACGATGACGGTGAGCGGCACAGTGGCATCCGGCACAGAAGTCGGGTTGAAAGCATCCGGAGTACGCTACTGACAAAGCGCGCCTGGATCGTTGTGGCCTCGCTGGGGCTGGCTATCGGCACCGCGCTGCTCTATGCGGTGCTCTCCCTTTCTGCCAGGACGGGAGACGTCCTGGTGGCGCACGCGGACGCCCGTGATTTCGTCTCGCGTGAGCAGCCCTCTGTCGGCCTCTGCCCCTGGCGCGAAGAGGCTCGGGACCGTCGTCAGTTCTTTCCGACCGCGACCGATGTCCGCGATGAAACCCTGATCCTGAGCGGAAAGCGCCTGGAAGTCGCGCGGCAGCTTGGACGGGCCAGCACGACGGAAGAGAACGCCTTGAAGGTTTACCGCATCCTGCGCCACGACGATGTTCTGGGTTCGGTCGTCGCCCGGCGAGTGCGAGGAGAGTCCGGCGTTATCGAGTTGTTGCTGGCAGTCGGCGCGAACGGCGACGTCCTGGGCGCTCGTCTGCAACGCCTGCGCGAGCCGGAGGAGGTCGCGCAGGCGTTGCAGTCCGCACGATGGCTCGGCGCATTCATCGGCAAGAACAGGGCGTCGGCATGGCGGATCGGTGCCGACATCCCCGACGTTCCTCCCGCCGCACGATCCTCCGCCACCGCGATTCTCGAAGCCGCACATGCCATGCTCGTGCTGCTCTCCGTGGCGGATAGCGCCCCGGTGTCCGGAGCAATCCCATAGATGATGACACTGGCCCTCCAAAACCTGACCAGGCGTCTCTTTCGCAGCGGAATCACCATCACCGGCGTCGCGGTCGCCGTCGGCTGTCTCGCCTGCCTGCTGGCGTTTGGAGAGGGCTATCGAAACGGACTGCGGCGGGAACTCGACGGTATGGGCGTACAGATGATGTTGGTACCGCTCGGCTGCCCCTACGATGCCGCCGCCCGAGTATTGAAAGGAAAGACACTGGATGTCTCCCTGCCGTTGACAGCGCTCACGGCGGCGCGCGCAGACGCGGCGGTGGCGGTGGCCGCTCCCCTACTGATGGCGACACTGCCCCGCCCATCCGAAGGGCGCACCGACTGCTGGGTCGGGGTCGACGAATCGATCCGGCCGCTCAAGCCGTGGTGGAAACTGAAGGCGGGTTCGCGGTGGTTCGCCGATGCTGACAGCGTGATTCTGGGAGCGGAAGCGGCCGCGACCGAGCTGCGCGAGGTGGGGGATATGCTCTACAGTCCGGAAACGGGCCGACGCTTCCGGGTCTGCGGCATCCTCGAACGCAGCGGCACCAGCGACGACAGCCTCTTCTTCATACAGCTCCACACCGCGCAGGTGATGTTTCATCAGCCGGACCGCCTCACCGCCATCGCGATACGCCTCCGGGATCCGGGTCTGGTGACCGGCGCTATCGAACGCCTTCAGAAGACGCCGGGCGCACAGGTCGTGACGTTGGCGGAGATGCTGGGCACTTTCCTGAACCTCGTCGGCGCGGTCCGCACCCTGGTCATGGCCGTGGCAGTGCTCGCAGTTACGATCAGCGTCCTCACCGTGTTCAATACCATGCTGGCGTCGGTATTGGAGCGGACCGGAGAACTGGCGATCCTGCGCGCGGTCGGTGCATCGCGCGGGCAGGTGTTTCGGCTCCTTGCGCTCGAAGCCCTGCTGCTGACAGTGGTGGGAAGCCTGATCGGGCTCCTGCTCGCGCTGGCCACAGGCCACAGCATCGAGGCCGTCGTCCGTCATTTCGTAACGCTCGCGCCCGATGGCAGCCTGCTCTCTCTCTCCGGCACGGTTATTGGGCAGTGCCTGCTGGTCGGCCTGGCGACAGGGATTGTGGCCGGCCTCTATCCGGCCTGGCAGGCCAGTCGTCTCCCACCCGCCCGCGCCCTGCGCGCCGTGGGAACCTGACGAAGGAAGATTCATGCACTGGATTTCGCTCGCGTTAAAAAATGCTGGGAGACGGAAATTGCGGACCGGAGTGACGGTCAGCGGGGTAGCGATCGCCATCGCCGCCCTCTTCAGCCTGCTCTCGTTTCAGCGCGGCTATCAGGTCGGAATGCAGAACGAACTGGAGCGGCTCGGCGCGCATGTCCTGGTCGTGCCGAAAGGCTGTCCGTACGATGCCGCCTCCATCGCGCTGCACGGTGCGAGCTGGCCCTGCTATCTTAAGGCCGACTACCTGCAGCGGGTCTCCCAGACGGCAGGTGTGGCCATGGCCGCTCCGATCCTGATGAACGCGGTCTACGATAACAGTACGGGCGAACAGTTCGTCTACCAGGGCGCGGAGCCGGGACTGATGGCGGTTAAACGCAGTTGGCATCTGAACGGAACCTTTCCGCAACAAGCGCGTGGTCGGCTGCTCGGAGCGCACATCGCGGCGAAACTTCACGTCAAACTGGGCCAGGAGTTCGCGCTGCCCGGTCTCCCCGGCGAGACCGGCGTCGTGAGCGGCATCCTCGCCCCAACGCAGGGCGCCGACGACGATTTCACGTACATGCCGTTGGCGGAAGCACAGCGCATTTTCCGGAGGCCGAATCAGTTGACCCATATTCTCGTTCGCCTGACGGACCCGAACCGACTGGATCAGGTGGTGAGCGATCTGAGAGGCTGCGACGCCGGCATGGATATGAACGTCGTGCCGCTGGCACATCTGTTCCATACGATTCAAGGGCTGGTGAACTCGACGCGCGCTCTGCTGGGCTGCGTTGCGGTGGTCGCGCTGCTGATCGCCGGAGCGGGCGTCAGCAACACGGTGTTGATGGCGGTAACGGAGCGCACCCGCGAGATCGGGGTGATGCGCGCCGTCGGCGCCTCGCCCCTGGATATCTTCGGGCTCATCTGGCTGGAAACCGTGCAGGTCTGCCTCGTCGGCGGGATCGCAGGTGCGGCGCTCGCCCTCCTCGGCGCACACGGCATCGAGTCCTGGATGCGCGACCGCCTGCCGTTTGCACCGACCGAGACGCTCATACGCCCGGAGGCCGGACTGTTGCTCGTATGCCTCGCCGTGGCTCTGGGGCTTGGCAGCATGGCCGGGCTCCTGCCCGCATGGCGGGCGTCCCGTCTCACCCCCATCGAAGCGATAAGGGCCGGAGGAGGACTATGAACAGTGTCATGGCAGAGATCGTTACCCCTTTGCCCGCGGTGCGGCCCTTGAGGCCCGCGTTGATCCGGGCCGACGGGCTCACCAAGACGTATCAGCGCGGGAACGAGCGCGTTCATGCGCTGGACAACGTCACGTTCAACGTGTCGGCGGGCGAGTTCGTCGCCATTGTCGGCCCCTCGGGGGCTGGGAAGACCACCCTGCTTCACTTACTGGGGTGTATGGACACCCCGACGTCCGGGCTGCTCGCTCTCTCCGGTACGTCGACCTCGGGAATGCGGGACGGTGCCTTGACACGATTGCGCCGGGAGCAGGTCGGCTTCGTGTTTCAGCATTTCGGCCTGCTCCCGACACTGAGCGTCGCAGAGAATGTGACCCTGCCCACGCTCTTTTCTCGTCGGCGCGCTGCAGAACAGGCCGAAGTGTTGCTCGACAGGGTCGGCCTCTCCCATCGCCGCAACCACCGTCCGCACGAGCTGTCCGGTGGGGAGATGCAGCGGGTCGCCATTGCGCGCGCCCTCATCAATTCGCCAAGCCTGCTCCTCGCGGATGAGCCGACAGGCAACCTCGACAGCGCCAGCGGAGAAGCGATACTGGCTCTGTTTCAGGAGCTTAATCGCGATGGTCTGACGGTTCTCGTCGTCACCCATAACCCCTGGCTTGCCGCCGCCGCGCCGCGCCAACTGACGCTGCGCGATGGTCGCCTGGTCCAGGACACTGCCGGACCGATTCCCTAAAGTACGGAGGCAAGACTGCCTCCGCGCCTTTATCATTCAAGGAGATCTCTTATCATGCACCGCCGACCTCGTTTCGCATCCGACGGGTTCACCCTGATAGAACTGCTCGTCGTTATCGCCATTATAGCCATTCTGGCGGCTATCTTGTTCCCGGTCTTTGCGAAGGCACGCGAGAGCGCCCGCCGCACGGCCTGCATTTCGAACGTCAAACAGTTCGGCCTCGGCTGGATGATGTATGTACAAGACTACGACGAGACGTTTCCACCCTCCAACTCACCGGCCAACTCACAGTGGGGGCCTTCGACGACCTATACGAACAAGTACCCCTGTAAGCCCTGCCGCCCTCACCTCAAAACCGACGACACCGTGACATACGATCCGACGATCTACGCCCAGCCCTACATCAAAAGCATCGACATTTTCAAGTGTCCGAGTGACGTCGGTATTCCCGCTTCGCTGGTCAACGACCCCTCACAAGGTCTGCCTGTCTGGAAGGTCGAGAAGACCAGCTACTGCCTGAACACCGTCGTGACGCGCCTGGCCAGCCTTGCCGCCATACCACGTACGGCGGAAACGTACATGGGGGCGGAAGTCCTCTCGTTTCACATCGGTGCGGCGGAAGCGGTGAAAGCCTGGGCGGGATCCACGCCGGGCAACACGACGTATGGCCCGGACCGAGTCGCCTATTTCGTGGACGGCCACGCGAAACTGGCGTCGGAAGGCCTTATATCCTCCCAGTGCATCCCAACTCCTGCCATACCTACCGACACCGGCCTGATGCCCGTGCCGTAGGTTCGGCGTCCAATCGGGCTCTACGGTGTATAATGAACTCATGCCCCCTCCCGGCACGTATAGGGAGGGAAGAACAGCACACTGAAGGACCACCGAGAACAATGGCCGAATTTACGGAAGAGTTGACACCCATCCAGATCGTCGCCGAACTGGACAAGTATATCATCGGACAGAACAAAGCAAAACGGGCGGTAGCGGTTGCACTTCGCAATCGCTACCGCCGCCGTCTGTTGCCGGAGGATCTGCGAGACGAGGTGATCCCCAAGAATATCCTGATGATCGGGCCGACGGGAGTCGGCAAAACTGAGATCGCGCGCAGGCTCGCCACCCTGGCACGCGCCCCCTTCATTAAAGTAGAGGCCACAAAGTTTACGGAGGTCGGCTACGTCGGGCGGGATGTCGATTCTATGGTGCGGGATCTCCTGCAGATCGCCATCCGGCTCGTGGAGACGGAAAAGATCGCGGAAGTCAAAGCGGCGGCGGCCGAACGCGCGGTGGAGCGTATTCTGGAGATAATGCAGCCGATGCAGCAGTCCCAGCCTGCGCGTCGCACCGGCGCAGACAAGTCCGACATCACGCGCGATTTACAGCAGATGATGAGCCGGATGTTCGGCGGCGGCAACGCAGCGCCAGACACCCCTGTCGAGGTCGATGTCACGGCACACGACGAAACCGCGCAGGCGGAACGTGACCAGGAGGCTCGAACCGACCGTGAACGTCGCGAACGGATTCGCGGCCGCCTGCGGCCTCAGATCGTGTCGGGAGCGCTCGATACGGAGACCGTGGAGATCACGGTGGAAGAGAGCCAGCCGATGCCGTTTATGCAGGCCCTGTCCGGGCAGGGCACGGACGATATGGGCATGGATATGCAGAACGCCTTCAGCGGCGTCTTTCCGCGCAAACAGAAGCAGCGGAAGGTGACGATCGCGGAAGCCAAAGAAATCTTCGCCGCCGAAGAGGCGCAACTGCTGATCGACAAGGATTCGGTCGTGCGCGAGGCGATTCACCGCACGGAGCAGACCGGCATCATCTTCGTCGATGAGATCGACAAGATCGCCGGATCGAATCGCGGCTCCGGTGCAGGCGGCCCCGACGTGTCCCGAGAAGGCGTACAGCGCGACATTCTGCCGATCATCGAAGGCTCGACCATCAATACCAAGCATGGGCCGGTGCGCACCGACCACATCCTCTTCATCGCAGCCGGCGCTTTCCACGTCTCGAAGCCATCCGACCTCATTCCGGAGCTTCAGGGCCGACTGCCCATTCGCGTTGAACTGGAAAATCTCACGGAAGACGACTTCAGGCGCATCCTCACCGAGCCGCGCAATGCGCTCACACGCCAGTATGTCAGCCTGCTCGCCACCGAAGGGATCGAGGTGGAGTTCGCCGAGGACGGTATCGCCGAACTGGCCCGAGTCGCCGCCGAAGTGAACCGCCGCACCGAGAACATCGGGGCAAGACGCCTGCACACGATCCTCGAGCGCCTGTTGGAAGACGTCTCCTTCGATGCCTCCGACCGCACCGACAAAACGATCTTGATAGACGCGGCCTACGTCCATCAACGTCTCGACGACATCGTCAAAGACGAGGATCTTACCCGCTACATCCTCTAAAGTTCAGGATCGGTGTGGCGCGGCTACTTTTGAGCCGCCAGACTTTCGTAACCAGGCAGATTGACTTTGATGTCGGATTGGCTGCGCAGATCCGCGACCCTTTTGTCGCCGGCCTGGATGCCGCCTGCCTTTTCTAACAGCGCGAGGCGCTCTATAGCCCCTTTAATGTCGTTCAGCGGCCGAATACTCTCCGGTTCTTTGCTGCGGAGCAGTATCCGCCACCAGGTTACTATCTTGGGTTTGCCGGAACCCGCGTCCTGTTCGAGTTTTATCGCAGGCGTGATCGCGCCCGGTTTCAGGAGTTTAACGGCATCAAGGAGGGTCGCGGGAATGCGCGTGTCGGTGGCATAGATAGAGCCGCTTTCGCCGCCTTTATCCTTTGTGGCGATGTCGTCGGAGTAGAGTTTCGCGGTTTCTGCAAACGACTTACCCGCCTTTAGATCTGTGTCTATCTTGGCCAGGGTATCCAGATTAGCGGTACGAATTACCGAAACCGCCCAACTCTCCGGAGTAGTGTAGTCTGTAGTGTGCGCCTTGTAGTACTTTTCCACGTCGTCAGCGGAGACCTTGACACCCATCGTCGCCAGTTTGAAGCGCGCGCCCTGAATTCGAATGTCGTATTTCAGCATCTCTTCCGTATAGAGATGCCCGGTCAAGCCAGCGACCACCTGCGGCTGCCGTTTGAGATTCGCCAGTTCGGCACCGATCTCTGCGTCGGATATCGATAGTTTCGCCTTGCTCGCCGCCTGGAGGAGCAGGTGCTCCGAAATCATGGCGTCGAGCACGATCATTCCAGCGGTTTCGGTGCGGAGTTGATTGCCGGGCGCCACAAACGCCTGACCATGAAGCCGCTGCAGCCGCTCAAAGAACTCCTGCTCCGTAATGATCTCGCCATTGACGGTGACAGCGGTCTTCTCACCCTGTGCAGCCGCGTGTACGGCGGTCGCTATGGCGACCATCGCAAACAAGAGAGCCGGGAAAAGCCGGACCGCTCTGGTCATAATCCCCTGTTTCGTCATCCCCATCGCTCCTATCTATGGAGGGTGTTTTGCCCTCTATTTCCCGTATATCGCCTGTTCCCTCTACAGGATGACGATTCCTCTCTGGGGCCTGCATGACCCAAATTTAACATTCTCTTAACATTCCCTTAACATTCAGGGGACATAATCCGGGTGTTTCGTATGGCACAAGTTTTGTTTCATGAAGAGACATCCCGGCAATACCTATATTATCCTGAAGTATCTCTCGACGAGAAAGGCGCAATTTAGACCTGATGAACACCCCCTGGAAAGTAACATGTGTCGGACTTTCGCTACTATCTCTCCCCACCCTGGCGATGGCGCAAGAGCCGGGCAAAGACGTTCCCCCTACCCACTGGGCCTACGCCGCCGTGAAAGACCTGGCAATGAAGGGCCTGATCAAAGGCTATCCGCCGGACAACAATTTCCTCGGCAACCGCACGCTCTCCCGTTATGAGATGGCGACCATCATCGAGCGAATCATCACTCGTATGGACGATCTGCTCGCGCAGCAGAAACCCGGCGCGACCGGGGCGAGCCAGGCCGACCTCGATACGCTGAAGGCCAGTGTCGGCGAGATCCGTTCGCTCGTAGACGATTTCAAGAAGGAACTGCTAGTCATCGGCACGGATCTGATCAAGGCGAAAGACGATATCGACGCTTTGAAACAACAGGTCGGGGCGCTGACCAACAAGGTCAACGGCTTCGATGGACGGATCACGGCGAACGAAAAAAGCATCAAGGACACCTCGACAGCGGTCGATCAGGCCCTGGAGAACGTCACCGAGCTTAAAAACGCCACGAATGCGCAACTGGCCAAAAAAGTTGGCATGAACAACGGCATCGAGAAGCTGTCGGTCGGCGGCCTCCTGCAAGCATGGTACGGCGCTCCGTTCGGCAACACGCTCGGCGGCAATCCGTCGGGCAACTTCAGCGCCACGCCCCCCGGACGCACGTTCGGCGGCGGCGTGGGCGATACGTTCCGCCTCCGACGCGGCGAGATCAACGTGACGGGCAGCATCACCAAAGCGGCGGACTTCCGCGCGGTGTTCGATCTCGCCAAAACCGGTACCGGCAACGCGTCCGTCCTGCAGGATCTCTGGGTCGGCTATAACCTCTTCCCCCGCTTCCGCGCCGAAATCGGTCAACAGAAGACAGGCCTCAGTGAAGAGGGACCGCGCTCCTCCTCGCAACTGCTGACCATCGAGCGTTCGATCATGAACGGGCTTCCGACCACCGTCGGTCGGGTCGGCGACATCCGTGATGTAGGCGCCGTCCTGCGCTATAGCGGCGCGAAGGCCAGTGCGATGGTCGGCATCTGGGACGACAACGGCGTAACGCAGAGCGCCGTCGATAACGACCGCAACAAGTTCCTCGATGCCAACGCCTACTTTACGGGTATCCGCCACCTGACCCTTGGCCTGTGGGGCGGCTCCAACATCGACGACTATCGGCCGCGCGCCAAACGGGACCGAGCCGGGGCGACGATCAAGTGGGAGAGCGGCCCGCATACCTTTGAGGCCGAAGGCGCCTATACGCTCGATCAGGGCGCGGGCGCTGCCACGCGCACCATTGGACTGGGTGGCTATGCGCTCTATGCCCATACCCTCAACAAACGCGTACAGTTTGTGGCGCGATATGACGAATGGGATCCTGCGGTGCACGGCGGCACGACGACCGGCCTCGCGACAAACCAGACGTTCGCCATCTCCCACCATAATCTGCGCGAATACACGCTGGGCGTCAACTACTTCTTGCGTGGCCACAACTCGAAAATTCAGCTCAACTACATCGATGTAGACACGCAGGGCAACGGATATGCCTTCTTCGGGTCACGCCGGCAGATCCTGCTGTCCAACTTCCAGACAGCGTTCTGAGTTTGTACCTAAACGGATGCGCTCTGTAAGAAGCCGAGACTGCTCGCCTCCCCACAGAGCGCGCCTTACGACTGAGGAGAATTTCATGAAACAGACATATAAATGGGGTAAGCTCGCGACGGTCGCGACGCTGGCGATCGCTGCCCTCGCGCCGACCGGCGCGTCCGCGCAGATTCGGGGCGCAGGAGCTACGTTCCCGGCTCCGATCTATATGAAATGGTTTGCCGAATTCCAACAGCAGACCGGCAAGTCCGTAGACTATCAGGCAATAGGTTCCGGCGCAGGCTACAACGCCATCAAGAATAAGACGGTCGACTTCGGAGCCAGTGACGCTCCACTGTCCGCAGCAGAAGAGGCTGCGATGCCGGGTCAGGTCATTCACATTCCGACCGTAGGTGGCGCAGTGGTTCTCAGTTACAATCTGCCCGGCATCGGCAATGGCCTTCAGTTCACGGCAGATGTCATCAGCGATATCTTCCTCGGAAAGATCAAAACCTGGGGTGATCCACGCATCCGGGCAATCAATCCGGGCAAAAACATACCCGATGTCGCGATTCAGCCGGTTCACCGGACGGATGGGTCGGGAACGACCTACATCTTTACCAACTATCTCAAAAAGGCCAATAGTGACTGGGCTGCCGGTCCAGGCGCCGGAAAGTCGGTAAACTGGCCCGTTGGTCTCGGCGGTAAAGGCAATCAAGGCGTCGAGTCGCTGGTGCGGCGCACTCCGGGGGCCGTGGGCTACGTCGAACTCGCCTACGCGATCAACCAGAAAATGCCCTACGGCAACGTCAAGAACCGCGCTGGCAAGTTCATCGAGCCGACGGTCGCCTCCACGAGCGCCGCGATCAACGAGTATGTGACGGAGTTGGCACGTAACGTCAAGACGCCGACGGTCGATGCGAAAGGTGCAAACAGCTATCCGATCTGCAGCGTCACCTACATCATTATCTATCGCACACCTGGACCCAAGAATGGAGACATTACGGCGCTGTGGAGTTGGGCGATGTCCGCTAAAGTGCAGGAAGAAGCGAAAACGCTCTTCTATGCACCGCTGCCGGCGGCTCTCGTCAAAATCAACATCGCGAACATCAAGTCCGTTCCGGGCGCGGTCATCAAATAGTTTCGATCCGCATCGCTCGTCTGCATGGGTTTGCGAACCTATGCAGACGAGATGCGTACCACCGACTGTACCGAACCCAATCCAAATTCCAGCCAGACAGTCAACGGGATAATCTCTCCACATGGCACAACCACTTTCGGGTAGTCCGTCTCTCGTACCCGTCGAAAAAGAAAATCCGACTCCGAGTAATTTGACCGGCGGCCCCGGTGCGGGACTCGGGGACTGGATTTTTCGTAACCTCACGTTGATTTTCGCCCTCACCACGGTACTTTTCATTCTCGGTATCGCGGCCACACTGTTTCTAGCCTCCCGCGCCAATCTCACGCATACCGGCTTCTCGTTCCTGAAGATGACTACCTGGGATCCCGTTCCTGCCGATACCGACAAACTGATCGGTGACGTCTACGGCGTACTCCCGTTCATCTACGGAACTCTGGTCACCTCCACGATTGCCCTGATTCTGGCGGTGCCTATAGGAGTCGGAGCCGCGATTTTCCTGGCCGAGATCGCTCCTCGCTGGGTCAGTACGCCGCTCTCCTTTCTTATCGAGATGCTCGCCGCTGTCCCCAGCATCGTGTACGGCTTCTGGGCGCTGCTCTATCTTGTCCCCTTAATGCAGTCTCACGGCGAGAAGTGGCTCCATAACAGCCTCGGTCACATTCCGCTTTTTATGACGGCCGACGACTCAGGTTCCGGCCT
The DNA here is from genome assembly GCA_038217285.1 of Chthonomonadales bacterium. Classification (GTDB taxonomy): domain Bacteria; phylum Armatimonadota; class Chthonomonadetes; order Chthonomonadales; family Chthonomonadaceae; genus JANXLO01. The sequence goes on along the minus strand of JBBQPO010000048.1, from coordinate 5,648 downwards.
CAGTTTTCTCTCCGCCGGTCTCATCCTTACGCTGATGATCCTGCCGTTCATCACGGCTGTGTCGCGGGATGTGCTGCGAACGGTACCGATGGCCCAACGCGAAGCCGCTTACGGCATGGGCGCTACGAAATGGGAGGGCATCAAGACGGTCGTCCTTCGGTATGCAAGCGGCGGCATCATCGGCGCTATCATGCTCGGCCTCGGGCGTGCCATCGGGGAGACAATGGCTGTTACCATCGTCATCGGCAGCAAGGTCAGTATTCCGAAACTCCACGACGCCTCCAGTTTTTCTCTGTTCCGGCCCGGCTACACGATGACGTCGATCCTTGCGGACCAGTATCCCAGCCCGAACTCCCCGCTGCACATCTCCGCGCTCACACAGGTCGCGCTCACCCTCTTTGCCGTCACGATCTTACTCAATGGCGCAGCCCGAGGCCTCGTCTGGCTGACGGCTTTGCGCTCAGGAGGAACCTCCAGTGAGTTCAGTATCAAAGCAAAATCTGCAATCACCGGGTCGATTCGATGGATCGGCATCGTGCTGTTCAGTGGCACGCTTCTCTATCAGATGAAGTACGATTTCAGCACTCGCGGAGTAGGAGGCTTTTTCAGCGGCGCATTCCTCCTAACGGCATTTATTGCCGGTCTCTCCAGCTTCAACCGTTATATACCAGGCAAACCTTTCTTCGTTCGGTGGAGGCAGTTCTGTAACACGTTCGCCCTGACGATGTGCGGGGCAGCCACCATAATAGGCTGTACTGCACTCCTGGTCCTGTTCTACTTCGTGGCGAAAGAGGGCTTTTCTTCGGTGAACGCGCAGTTCTTCAAATTGCCGAACCCGATCAATCCCGACAAGGGCGGAATGCTCCATGCCATCGCGGGAACGGGCCTGTTTATCGCCATGGCATCGACGCTCGGCATCCCCATTGGTGTGATGGGTGGTATCTTCCTGTCCGAGTTCGGTAACAACAAACTCGGCTTCTGGATCCGGTTCGCCACCGATCTACTCAACGGCGTTCCCTCGATCGTCATCGGTATCTTCGCATACCAGGTGATCATCCTGTCGCGCTTCAATCCCTCGCACGAAAACTTCGGCTACGCCGGTGGGTTTGCACTCGGCATCATGATGATTCCGACCGTGATGCGGACGACGGAAGAGCTCGTGCGCCTGGTGCCGCAGGCCCTTCGCGAAGCCTCGCTGGCACTCGGAGCGACTCAACTTCGTACTATATTGAAGATCGTGCTTCCCGCCGCGAAGAGCGGTATCGTGACCGGTATCCTGCTGGCGGTGGCCCGTATCGCCGGTGAGACGGCTCCCCTGCTGATGGTCGGGTGCAACAGCTCCTTGTGGAACACCAATCCACATGGGCAACTGGCTTCCTTACCGGTGCAGATCTATGTGTTGCGCGATGCCCCGTCGGACCTTGCCCTAAAGCAGTCGTGGGGCGTGGCGCTGGTACTCGTCGTGATGGTTCTCAGTCTGAATATCGTGGCGCGCTTCCTGACCCGTAATCGCATGGGAGTCGCAAGCTAGTTAGCAACGCAGACTTTTCGATAACGTAACCGTCCTTTACGGAGGCGCACAGAGCGCCAAACAGAGCAGGACGAAAGGTGAAACAGCGTGAAAACCGGTCCAAATGGGACAGACGTAGGCGGGAAAGAGTCGGGGCCCTCCCCGAAGAAACATCCCCATGAAAAGGGCGACTCGGATGTGCGAATCGCCGTCAAGAATCTGGATTTCTACTACGGGAAGTTTCATGCCCTCAAAAAAGTAACCCTGGATATGTACAATCACCAGGTGACGGCGCTCATTGGGCCGTCCGGCTGCGGTAAATCGACATTTCTACGCTGCCTCAACCGCATGAACGACCTCTACCCGGACATCAAGGTGGAAGGCTCGGTCAAACTGGACGGCGCCGACATCTACGGCAAGAAGGTCGATGTGGTGCATCTCCGCAAACGGGTCGGCATGGTGTTTCAGCGCCCCAACCCGTTCCCGATGAGCATCTGGGAGAATGTCGCCTACGGGCCGAAACTACATGGCGAACGCAATAAGAAGCGCCTTGATGAGATTGTCGAGAAGAGTTTAAGGCAGGGCGTTCTGTGGGATGAGGTCAAGGACGTGCTGAACAAGTCGGCTTTCGATCTGTCCGGTGGCCAGCAACAGCGGCTCTGCATTGCCAGAGTGCTCGCCGTTGAACCGGAAGTCGTCTTGATGGACGAACCCTGTTCCGCCCTCGATCCGAACTCCACGCTCCGCATCGAAGAGTTGATGGAGCAGTTGAAGACGAAGTATACTATCGTCATCGTCACACACAATATGCAGCAGGCTCAGCGGGTCGCCGAGCGAGCCGCCTTCTTTCTCAAAGGCGACATGGTCGAAGCCGGCGATACCACGCAGATATTCGGCAGTCCCCGCGACAAGCGCACAGACGACTATGTCGAAGGCCGATTCGGATGATGAGGACTTGACCCGCCGTCTGTTTTCGGTCCCGAAAGGATAGGCCATTGTCAGCAGCATTCGATCTGTTTATAATGATTATTGTTGGGTTGGTCGTTTTGCCACTTCTCTTGAACTACATTACGCGCAATAGCAATCATTTGGATGACTGAGAATGGCCGAAAAAGTCTCTGACCGCACACCTTACTTTGTCCCTTAAGCCGCCCCTCAAGGGGCGGCCTGTTGGGAACGTTAAGGCCCATAAATGGGCATGGGAAGGCTGTAAGGGAGAGCCAATCCCTCCATGAGGGATAGCTGACACCCTGATTCCTTGCGCATTCGCCTCCGCTCCCGTGGGAGCCAGTCCCATTTATGGGGCTTAACGCCTCAGACCGCTCCTTGAGGGGCGGGGAGTGATGCGCGAAGAGGAGGTTGCTCGACACGACAAGTCTAACGAACAAGACAGACCGCACACAGGAAGGTGCGATTGAGATGCAATTGAATAGGGTGCGTTCCATTTCGTTTGGAACAGACGTCAAGCGTTCGCGTGTGCTAAGATCGCCGTCAATCCAAATGGAACACACCCAAATGAAATAAGCAGGGAGGAGTTGTCTCCCCCCTGCTCATTTCGCTGTGCGTATGCGGACTTACTTGTCGCGCTCTTTGCCGTCGTTGATCGCAGCCTGGGCGGCGGCGAGGCGGGCGATGGGAACGCGGAACGGGGAACAGGAGACGTAGTTCAGGCCGAGTTTATGGCAGAACTTCACGCTCTCCGGCTCGCCGCCGTGCTCCCCGCAGATGCCCAGTTTGATGTCGGGGCGAACGGCCTTGGCGCTATCGACCGCCATCTTCATCAGCTTGCCGAGGCCTTCCTGTTCGATGGTGTCGAAGGGATCGGACGGCAGGATCTTCTTCTCAACGTAGGGGATCAGGAACTTGCTCGCATCGTCGCGCGAGAAGCCGAAGGTCATCTGCGTCAGGTCGTTGGTTCCGAACGAGAAGAACGTCGCCAGCTCCGCCAGTTGGTCCGCGACGAGACATGCCCGCGGAATTTCGATCATGGTTCCGAACATGTACGGGATCGCGACGTTCTGCTCCGCGACCACCTTCTTGGCGACCGCTTCCAGTTGCGTCTGCACCGTCTTCAACTCGTTGACATGGCCGACAAGCGGGATCATGATCTCCGGATGCACATCCTTGCCGGATTTCTGCACCACCGCTGCCGCCTGGAGGATCGCCCGAACCTGCATCTCGACGATGCCGGGGAAGACGATGGAGAGTCGGCAGCCGCGCAGGCCCATCATCGGGTTGGCTTCGCGCATCCCCTCGACCGCCTCCATCAGAACTTCCTTTTTGTGAAGCTCTTCCGGGTTGTTGCCTCGGATGCGCAGTTCCGTCACCTCGACGAGCAGTTTATCGTGGGAAGGCAGGAACTCATGCAGGGGCGGATCGATCAGACGCACCGTGACGGGCTTGCCCGCCATGACCTCGAAGATGCCTTCGAAATCCTTCTGCTGCATCGGCAGCAGGCGGTCGAGCGCATTCTGCCGGGTGGCCTCGTCCTTCGCCAGGATCATCTCCTGCACGATCGGCAGGCGATCCGGTTCGAAGAACATGTGCTCGGTGCGGCAGAGGCCAATCCCCTCCGCGCCCAGTTCGATGGCCTTCCGCGCGTCATCGGGATTGTCGGCATTGGTGCGTACCTTCAGGGTTCGGATGCCATCTGCCCAGACCATCAGCTCGCTGAAGGCGCCGCTGACTTCCGGGTCGATCAGTTTCAGTTCACCCACGTAGACATTGCCCGTCGAGCCGTCCATCGTGATGATGTCGCCTTCGCGCACCACGATGTCGCCGACCGTCACGGTCTTCGCGGTCGCGTTGACTCTGAGACTCTCCGCACCCGCCACGCAGGGGATGCCGAAGCCGCGGGCCACGACCGCCGCATGGGAGGTCTTGCCGCCGCGTGCGGTCAGGACGCCCTGCGCCGCCAGCATACCGTGTACGTCGTCCGGGTTCGTCTCATCACGCACCAGCAGCACCTTCTCGCCTGCTCCGCCATGAACGCCGCGCTCCGCCGCCGTATTGGCATCGAAGACGACCTTACCGACCGCAGCGCCGGGCGAAGCCGCCAGGCCGGTCGCGAAGACCGTCGCTGTTGCCAGAGCGTCCGGGTCGATGCGCGGATGGAGCAGTTGGTCCACGTGGGAGCCGGTCACACGACCGACCGCTTCTCGCTCGGAGATCAGACCTTCGCGTACCATGTCCACCGCGATCTGAACCGCCGCAGGGCCGGTGCGCTTGCCGACACGGCACTGCAGCATATAGAGTTTGCCATGCTCGATGGTGAACTCCAGATCCTGCATGTCCTTGAAATGATTCTCCAGCGTGTTCGACATATCGATGAACTCGGTGTAGACCGCCGGGTTCTGCTTCTGGAGTTCGGAGATCGGAACGGGAGTGCGCACACCCGCGACCACGTCCTCGCCCTGCGCATTCATCAGGTATTCGCCGAACATCGCCCGCTCGCCCGTGCTCGGGTCGCGGGTAAAGGCAACGCCTGTACCGCAGTCATCTCCGGCGTTGCCGTAGACCATGGCCTGGATATTGACGGCGGTGCCGATGTCGTCCGGTATCTTCTCCGTCCGGCGGTAGACTATGGCGCGATCTGTATTCCACGATTTGAACACCGCTTCGACGGCGAGGCTCAACTGCTCGAAGGGATCCGACGGGAACTCGCGGCCCGCATGGGAGCGGACATGCTCCAGGAAGAGCGCGCAGACGGCTTTGAGGTCGTCACCGGTCAGGTCCAGGTCGTTGGTCGCGCCGACCTTATGCTTGTACTCCTGGAAAATATGGTTGTCAAAGTCGTGCTTGGAGAGGCCAAACGCGACATCGGAGAGCATCATGATGAACCGGCGATAGGCGTCATAGACGAATCGGGGGTTGCCTGTCTCGGCGATCAGCGCCTGGATGGTTGTTTCATTGAGGCCAAGGTTCAGGACGGTGTCCATCATTCCCGGCATGGAGAACTTCGCGCCGGAGCGGACCGAAACCAGCAGCGGCTTCTGGCTGCCGCCGAAGGTGCGTCCCATCTTCTTCTCGACCGCTTCGACAGCGGCATGCACGTCGGACATCAGACCAGCGGGCAGTACCTTCCCGGCCGTGTAGTATTCATTACAGGTCGCGGTGGTAATGGTAAATCCGGGCGGGA
>JBBQPO010000047.1:0-27832 GCA_038217285.1 Chthonomonadales bacterium | reverse complement strand
GGCCTCTTGACGGACAGTCGAGATTAGGGCAAAATGTAGGTTGTGGGTGCATGGAAACCTCCTAAGTTGGATGTGGTAATCAAACTTACGAAGGACATGCCCCACTTTTCACATTTTCACCGTTTGATGCGGTTCTACCGATGACGATCAGTCCAGTCATACAATTCCTCTTGTTCGAAGGGTAGGCAGCGCAATGCGGAGCCTGCTGGATTATACCTTTTTGCCGGAAGGCAGTGGTGCGGAGAGGGAACGGCGCGGATTGCAGAAACAAAATGCACGACAGGATCGTTTTCTTCTTGAGGATTCGTGATGGCGAACCCACGCGCCGTCCGCAAGAGGAGATAGATTCGTGCCCCTATTTAGCGCCGATAACTGGCTGAAGGCTCCGCTGGATCGAGATGTGATTGCGCGCTGGACGGTCGGCGCAGGGAAGGGGATGGGCTATGCGCTGGAGACGCCCGCCCTGCCCGATCCCAACAATTTTACTTTCCTGGCGCTCGGCGATACCGGCGACTCCGAGGCGTCCGGCCCGCATCTCTCGCCGCAGGACGCTGTCGGGCGCGAAATGGCGGCGGACGCGGCGCTGCCGGGCAGTAAGGGATCGGGCGCTTTCGTCGTCCATACCGGCGACATCGTCTACATGACCGGTGAGCACCGACTCTACGACCGCAACTTCCGACGTCCATACGAAGCGTTTCTGACCCCGCAGAGCACCGTGGACGACCTGATCTTTCGGATGCCCTTCCTCCCTGTTCCCGGTAACCACGACTACTACGACCTCGCCGGATGGACCCGCTGGCTGGCGCGCATCCCGATATTGGGCGCGGGACTGCGGGCTATCGCCCACGAGCTTTTCGCCTTCAGTGTGCCGGAAGGTGGCTCTGAGATGGGCAAAGCCTACATGCAGGCGTTCGTCAATGCCGACGCCGACACCCTGGACCACGCGCTGCCGTATCGCCCCGGCGAGCAGACCCGACTCCCGAACCGTTACTACCAGTGTCGGATGGGGTCGGTCGATCTCTTCGCGCTGGACTCCAATACGCTGGAAGCGCCTCCTCCCGGAACCAATAGAGAACAGGTCCATGAAGAAGCCGCTCTACGCGCCGAGACGCTGCATGTTCGTGCCAAAGAACTGGACCGGGAACTGCGTCGGCATCAGCTCGCCCTGGATCGCCTACGTAAGACTGCGCACGAAGAGACGAGCACCGATCCGATGCGGCAAGAGGATATTCTGCGGGCCGGGGCGTTGGTCACCCGGGTTCTGGATCAACTCCACACGGCGTTGATGGGTGTGAAGCCTGCCCTGCCGCCATGTAACGAGGCCGTGCAGGCGGTCACCACGGCGCAGCGCCGCTGGGGCGAGGCCGTGAACGATCTGGAAAGCGCGGAAGACTCGGATGCAATTATGCGGGCGCTGCGCTCGCTGGACGATGCGAGCGACGAGGCCTGTGCCGCTTTGCGCTCTATCGAAAGCTGCCTGGGGACGCTGCCGGAGGGGGAGACCCGTCAGCAACTGCTCACGACACGCGACGCCCTGCAGCAAGCGCTGCACGCCTGGACAGAGGTTGCGGCGCTGGCACCCGTTCCGGAGACCCTGCTGATCCATCAGTTGTCGGAAGAGGCGATGGACGTGCAGCGAGAACTGACGCTGGAGCGACGACGCGTGCGTTACCGGCCGGAGGACTACGACACCGCGCAGTTGGAGTGGCTGGAACGCAGCCTTGAGGAGTCGGTACGGGAGCGCCCCGACAGTTGGAGGATCGTCTTTCTGCATCATCCGCTCTATACCAGCATCGTCAACCATTGTGAACGGCCGGACGTGCAGGGACTTCGCTCCAACCTCCAGGAACTGCTGCGGGACCGGGTTCATCTGGTGTTGTCGGGCCATGCGCATGCCTTCGAATGGTTTCGCTCGTCGGCTCTGCCCAACACCGGTATCTTTGTGACAGGCGGCGGGGGGCAGGTCTCCCTGCGGCCCTCCTTACTGGACCCGAACCGTCGCCGTCGCTATCCGGAGCGGTACAGCGCCTTTTGCAGCAGCGGGATTCAAGAAGGGGCCATCGGAGGGCGCGGCCCGACAGCGGAGGATGGCGCGTCGGGCCTTCTCTATCACTTTCTGCGGATCGACGTCACCCCGGACGCTCTCGTTGTACGACCCGTGGGAGTCCGGCGCATGGGCAACAGCTACCGACGCGAAGAGCCGATGCCGGTCTACCATGTGCCGCAACTACCGTCTGCGCGTCCGGTCTGGGATGTGAAGCGCCTGGAAGCGGTCGAGATCCGCCGGGATCAACCGCCGAAGGCGCGCTGGAAATAGAGTGCGAGAGGCAACGGCGGCGATCTGAGGATGGATCTGATCAACGGGTTAACGGATCGCCTGAACGCCTTCACTTATTCGATCTCTTCTTCCCCATTTTGCGCTTCGACATCGGGCGTGTCCGGGCTGCGGACGCGCCTGTCGCCGGTCTGGGGCTGTTCGCGGTCGAGTTGCAGGATATCGGAGCCGGACGGACTGTCGCCGAGAAGGTACTTGCAGAAGTAGTCGGCCCGCATCCAGAAACAGTATTCGCTCATGTCGCCGTAACCGTGCCGCTGACCGGGGAACTGGAAGTAGTCGAAACGCTTGTTGGCGCGGATGAGCGCGTTGGCGAGACGCACCGTATTGGCGGGATGCACGTTGTCGTCGATGTCGCCTGTGACCAGCATCAGATGCCCTTTGAGGTTTTTGGCGATATCGGAGTTCTTGTCGATGTCGTAGGCGAAGGTGGTCTTGCCGTCCTTATCGGTGTTCTCCTTGACCCCGTGATGCGATTCGCTCCACCAGCGGTTGTAGATGTTGTTCTCGTGATTGCCCGATTCCGAAAAGGCGACCTTGTAGAAGTCCGGGTAGACGAGAATCGCGGCCGCAGACATAAATCCGCCGCCGGAATGGCCGTAGATGCCGACACGATCCGTATCCAGCCACGGATACTTGAGCGCCAGCTCCTCGACGGCATGCTTCTTATCCGCCAGACCGTAGTCGCGCAGATTGCCGTAGCCGAAGTTGTGGTACCACTTCGAGCGCTGCGGACTGCCGCCCCGGTTTCCGACCTCCAGCACAATAAAGCCCATCTGCGCCAACGCCACGTTCGGATTTCGGGGCGAGAAGACTTTGGAAACCGACTCGGTCTGCGGGCCGGGATAGACATATTCGATCACCGGATAGCGCTTGTTGGGGTCGAAGTCGAAAGGCTTGTACATCACACCGTACAGATCGGTGATGCCGTCGTCGGCTTTCACTTTGAACGGCTCGGGGAACTTGAATCCGTTGTCGAGCAGAGCGCTCAAGTCGGTGGTCTCCAGATCGGCCACCAGAGCGCCGTTGGCATCGCGCAGGTCGGAATGGGGCGCGGCGTCGGCCCGGCTGACGTTGTCCACGAAGTAGCGAGCATCGTCGTTCATTGCCGTGGCGTGGTTCGCGGCGCCTAGATCGACGAGCTTCAGGTCCTTGCCATCCAGTCGCACACGGTAGAGGTGCGTGAAGTAGGGGTCTTCGTCCGGTTCCCTGCCGCAGGCGTTGAAGGTGAGCGTCCGACTTTTGGAGTCTATGCTTGCGATGCCTTCGCAGGTGAACTCGCCGGAGGTGACCTGATTCTCCAGCTTGCCATCGGCATCGTACAGATAGTAGTGCCCCCAGCCGTCCCGCTCAGACCAGAACAGCATCTCCTTACCCCCGTTGACCAGGCGCAGCGACTGGGTGTCGATGTAGGTGTTCAGGCGCTCCTCGATGAGGGTCTTCACCTCACCCGTCGCGGTGTCGGCCACGCAGACATCGAGCTTATGACGGTCGCGGCTCGCGCGCTCGAAGTAGAGCTTGTCGGAGGTATCGCTCAGCCACTTGTCGACCACTTTGTCCTGTTCACGCTCGGTGGAAAGAACACGATCCGACGCGATCCCAACCGTCTGATCTTTGAACTTATCCGCTTTCACCTTGACCCAGGTGCGCGCGGCGACATCGCAGATCCGCAGCTCGGCCTGGGGCTGGTTCTCCTCGCCGGGCATGCCGTAGCGATAGGTCTCCAGGGTCGGGCGCGGCTGAGACAGCGAATTGATCACCCAGAGATCGCCCACCTTGCGCTCGTCCTCGCGCTCCACCGCAAACTTCTTCGAGTCCTTAGACCACGCGATACCGATCGCGGGGGCCCGATAGTCCTTACGATCCTTCTCCTGCGTCTGGTAGACCTTCTTGTTCTCTTCCTTGAGGGTGCGGGCATAGCTGTCGTACAGTTCGCCGTCAGTGGTAAGCTGGGTCTCCTTGATGGCCTTGTCGTCCGCCTTTTTCTGAGCCAGGGCATAGTTGGCAGCATCCATCAGAAACAGATTGTGGCCGCGGGCGAAGACCACCGTTTTTTCGTCCGGTGAGGCGCTCGCCCAGAGCATCTTCTTCGGGGGCGCTTTGAACGTCGGCAGGAGCGTGAGCTGATCGGTCTTCAGGTCGTACTCGAAGAACAGCGTTTTGGTCGTGGAGGCCGCGTCGCCTGCCTGCGTCTTCCCGCCAGTCTGGGTGTTCGTCTTACCGGTTCCAAGGGTCGTCTTCGTGTCGGTCTTGCCGCCGGTGTCGCCGTCCGTTTTATGGTCGGTCCCTTTGTCCGTCTTGACGTCCGTTTTGGTATCGGTCTTGCCCTGTTGCTTGTCGATGTTTTTGTCGGTCTGCTTCTCTTTACTTTTGTCCTGCATATCGTCGGACTTGACGGCCTCGTCGCTGATCTCCTGGACCGTTTTGAACTGATCGCCGACGCGCACGATCGCGTCCTTCGACAGGTCGATCTCGAAGAGCAGCGCAGTGTCTTTTTTGATGAACTTAACGGTGCGAATGGGCAGATGCTGCGCGTCATAAGGGGAGAGCGTGATTCGAGTCAGCATCGCGGCCATGCGCGCGCCGTCGAACAGAGGTTTTTTGGTTTTAGCCCTACAGTCCACCAGCCAGTACTTGCGTCCCTGGCTGGTCGCGTAGGTGTACCAGAAACGGTCCCCGCTGTCGAGCCAGTGCGGCGCTACCGACGTATCGAAGAGCCGCTTGGAGACCTTCTGGGATGTCCATTTCGCGGCGAGATCGTAGTTGGCTTTGTGGAGGGGCGTGGGCTCCGCCGACAGAGAGGCAGGCGCCAGAGTCAGGGCTGCGAAGAACAGGCAACCGATTGAGCGAAGATGCATGGGATGAACTCTCCTCAGCCGATCAGACTTTCTTTGGGGGCGATTGTAAGGGGAACGAACTGGACATGCAGGTCTGCCTGGACTTCTGCGCGGAAGGCGCGCATCCGAATGTCCTGGTTGGCCTTCAGGACCGCTTTAGCCGCCTCCTGCAGATCTGTCTCCTGCTGCCGATAGATCTCCAGGGTGCGGGCGCTGTGCATTTTGCGCCGGTAGTCGGCACAGGTCGCCTCGTGGGGGCCTTGCTGATCGACCGGTCCGTGGAAGATAAAAATGATCTCTTCGAGCCCGTGCGCGTCGATGAGGAACGCCGACTCCTGACGAAACTGCTCGCCGCGGAAATAGGAGAACGTGCTGGGCGCCATGGCCCCCGGTCCGCCGGGCGCGTAGAGGCGATCATAGTGCGTGATCCCGAGATGATTCGTCAGAAACTCGTCCAGGCTCAACTGATAACGACCATCCGAGCAGGCAATGATCATAATATGAGGCCGGCTCTTTTGCCAGTGATGTGTGCTGACGAATGGAGGAGCAACTTGTGCTACAGAAGGTGAACTATTTTGTGCCATGCACTTATTTTACCGCAACGTACCGGTTTTTCGTGCCGGGTTCGGAGTTTTTCGTTCGGAACGCCGCTTCCGGAATTCGAAAAGCGTCTTGAGATTTCGGGGAGGATTGGCGCTACCAACGGTGAACATAAGGAGCGTGTATCCGGGAGAGAAGTCACCGCCCGTAGGCGACCCTGCAAAGGCTTGCATGGTGCGCACTGCGGTAGATGGCGCCTGGACTACGAATTTCCAGTCCCGACGTTGGGGCTGCACGAGGTATCCCACGATGATTGATCCGAATGGTTTCGTTACGCGCCGCGCGCTCCGGTATTGCAGACACCGTAACGCCTGCAGGTTCCTGCCCCTGATAACGCTGCTTGGCGCCGCGTTGCTGGTGGTGCTCCTCCCGCGGCTCGCGACAGCAAAACCCGGCGACTATTTTCCGCCTCCGGACAGCAAAGGCGGCTGGCGCACGCTCAAGGATGCGGCCTCCGTCCGGAAGCTGGCCGGTATGGATCTTGCCCGCCTGGACCAGGCCTACGACTTCACCCAGCGGTGCACCCAGAACGGTGGGTTGGTCGTGGTGAGGCATGGCTATCTCGTCTACGAGAAGTATTTTGGGCGCGCCGATCGCAACGCCAATCCCGATATGGCCTCTACCGGTAAGGCCTATACGAGCATCGCCTGCGGTATCATGCTGCAGGAGTTTCACAGCGCGATCCCGGAGGGGCTCGATACGAAGGTCTTCACGCAGAAATATCTTCCTGAAGCGTTTCCGCTCGACGATCCCCGTAAAGCCGACATCACGCTCGGGCAACTGCTCTGCATGTCTGGGGGCTACCATGGGGAGGGTGGCAGTCCTGGCGTGGTGCATGGTCAGGTCGTCGGCCTATCGCCAGTGCCCGGTCAGGATATTCGCAATCTCGACCAGTCCTCGCTCCGAACGCCGCTCTGGACAGATCCGGGCGGCGGCTACTCCTACTCCTCTCCCGAGCCACACATCGCCTCCATCGTTCTGAGGCATGTCACCGGAATGGAGCTGCAGGACTACATCGATGCGCGCCTTGCCAAACCGATGGGCTGGGGGCCGTGGGGCTACTGCCTCCATCGCGGCGACTATACGATGCCCCACGCCAACGGCGCGGGGAGCACGGCGGTGCATGCCACCGACGCCATGCGCTTTGGCTACTGCCTGCTGCACGAGGGGCGATGGGGGGACAAGCAGTTGGTACCTGCGGACTACGTGGCGAAATGCAACAAGCCGCTCCCCTACAATGTGCATACGCCGTTCAGTCTGATGTTCGAGAACAACTCGGACGGGCATGTGGCGGGCGCGCCGCGAGACGCCTACTACAAATCGGGCGCGGGCGGCTTCGGTATCTTCGTCGTGCCCTCGCTTGATCTGGTGATTTACAAAATGGGCGGCAACAACGGCCAGTACGATCCGGCGCTGGCGGGCATTCCGTTGACCTTCACCCCGGACACCTCCCGCGACAACTGGAAACCGATCCCCGGCACCCCCTTCAACGAAGGCAGCCGAGGCGGCGACGATGGCCTGCGCCGTGTCTTGGAGATGGTCTCCGCCGCTGTCCGAGACTGAATTCAACCTTCGAAGGAGAACTTACAATATGAAACTGTCCTGTCAGGAAGGGCTGGTTCCCGGTGAGACGTTCGCCGAGAAGGTCAAAAATCTGGAGCGCTATGGTTTTGTAGGCGTGGAGTTGAATGGCGGTCATCTGAACGATGCGGCGAAGTTGGCGGAGCGCCGTGAGGTGTTGCGGGACAGCCCGGTGCGCGCCTCGTCGATCTGTGGCGGTCACCCGGCGGAACTGGTGCATGCCGACCGCGCCCGTCGCCAGATCTGCGTGGATGCGTTGAAGCGGCATCTCGACTACGCCGCCGAACTGGGTGCGGTCGGACCGATCACGGTCCCGATCTTCAATGCGAACGACCGTGTGCCCGATATGTCGCCCTGGAAGTCGCGCGCGGAGGCGGAAAAGGAACTGCTGCTGGCGATGCTGCAAACCGTGATTCCGCATGCCGAACAGGTGGGGGCCGCTATCCTGCTGGAGCCCTTGAACCGCTACGAGTCCAACAGTCTGCCCAAACAGCGCGACGGAGCGGTGATCGTGCGCGCCCTCAACAGCAAGAGCGTCCGTCTGATGTCGGATGTGTTTCACATGCACATCGAAGAGACCAACAGCCCCGCGACCCTGCGCGACGTTGCGGACTGTATCGGTCATGTCCATCTGGCCGACAACACGCGCCAGGAGCCCGGCAGCGGCGATATCGACTTCGGCGCGATCATGACGGCGCTCAAAGAGATCGGTTTTACGGGCTATATGGCCTTTGAGTGCGGCCTCTCTGGGCCAGCCGAGCAGGCGCTGCCCAAGAGCGTCGCGTTCCTGAAACAGTTCCTGAACGGGTAGGTTGCTTTTAGAAAAGGAAAGTCATTATGAATGTGAGTCCGCTTGCCGGCAAGCCGGCCCCAGAGGCCATGCTGGTCAATATCCCTGCGCTGATCACCGCTTACTATACCGAATCACCAGACCCGGCTGTCCCGGCGCAGCGGGTGGCCTTCGGCACCTCCGGGCATCGCGGATCCGCCTTCGAGAGGTCCTTCAATGAGAAGCATATCCTGGCGATAAGTCAGGCCATCTGTCTCTACCGAGAACAGCAGGGGATCGACGGGCCACTCTATCTGGGTATGGACACCCATGCGCTCTCCACGCCGGCCCTGGCCACGGCGCTGGAGGTGCTGGCCGCGAACGAGGTCGATGTGAGGATCGCGCCGAACGATGAGTACACGCCGACCCCGGCGATCTCCCACGCCATTCTCACCCACAACCGGGGGCGCACGATCGGGCTCGCCGACGGCATTGTGATCACGCCCTCGCACAACCCGCCACAGGATGGAGGATTCAAATACAATCCGCCAAGCGCGGGGCCGGCGGACACCTCGATCACCAAATGGATCGAGACGAAGGCGAACGAGTTTCTCGCCAACGGCCTGCGTGACGTCAAACGAATCTCCGTGGAGAAGGCGCTGCGGGCGCCCACCACGCAGCGCCACAACTTCATCGATGCCTACACCGCCGATCTCGGCAACGTGATCGACATGGAGGTTCTGCGAGGCGCGAATGTCCGGCTGGGCGTCGATCCGCTGGGCGGGGCTGGGGTGCACTACTGGGGACCGATCGCCGAGCGTTATGGTCTCAACCTGACCGTGGTCAACACCGGCGTCGATCCTACCTTCCGCTTTATGTCGGTGGACTGGGACGGCAAGATTCGTATGGACCCGTCCTCTTCCTACGCGATGCAGAGCCTGATCGGCCTGAAGGACCGCTTCGATGTCGCTGGAGCCTGCGACCCCGACCACGACCGGCACGGCATCGTCACCCCAAGCGGCGGCCTGCTGCCGCCGAACCACTATCTGGCCGTCGCCATCTACTACCTGTTCCAGCATCGGCCCGGCTGGAGCCCTGTCGCGGCGGTCGGCAAGACCCTCGTCAGCAGCCGGATGATCGACCGCGTGACCGCGAAAGTCGGTCGGAAACTCACCGAGGTTCCCGTTGGCTTCAAGTGGTTTGTGGACGGGCTGCTGGACGGCTCGTTGGGCTTCGGCGGGGAAGAGAGCGCCGGGGCGTCCTTCGTTCGCAAGGATGGCTCGGCCTGGTCGACCGACAAAGACGGCCTTATCATGGTGCTGCTCGCCGCAGAGATCAAGGCGCGTCTTGGCCAGGATCCTGGTCAGGTCTACGCGGGCCTCACCGCCGAACTGGGCGATCCTGTCTACGACCGTATCGAAGCGCCCGCCACGCCGGAGCAGAAGGCGATTCTGGCGAAGCTCTCTCCGGATCAGGTGCGCTCTACCGAGCTTGCCGGCGAAAAGATCGAGAAGATCCTGACCACCGCGCCCTCGAACGGCGCTCCCATCGGTGGCCTCAAGGTAGAGACGGCCAGCGGCTGGTTTGCGGCCCGTCCCTCCGGCACCGAGAACATCTATAAGATCTATGCCGAGAGCTTTCAGGGCGAGGATCACCTCAAGCGCATCCAGGAAGAGGCCCAGACCATCGTCAGCGATGCCCTCGCTGGAGCCACCAGAGGTTAAGGAGAGTTTCGATGCCTGGCACAACAACGAGTGAATCCTCCGAAATCGTCATTCGCACCGACTCGGACAGCGGCGGGACCTCTGTGAACCTCATGGTAGGCGGACGCAAGGTCAGTTGGCTCTCGATCATCCCCTTTACGCTGCGTATCGGCGCGGCGACCGTGCGTATGGACGGCATCGGCGGGGTAGGGACGGACGCCCATCATCGGCGTCGTGGCTACTCGCGTCGTGTTCTGGAGGCCGCCGTCACCCACATGCGCGCGGGAGAAGGCGCGCTCTCCATGCTCTACGGCATCTCCGACTTCTACCCGAAGTTCGGATACGCTACCGCCGGGCCGGACTATCTCGTCCTTCTAACCAACCTGGAGCGTGACAACGTCCTGCCGACCGGTTGGACTGTGCGTGACTTTGTCGCCTCGGACCTTCCGGCGATGCAGGCCCTCTATGCACAGTGTACTACGCAGTCGGTCGGAGTCGCTGTACGACCCGCACAGGGCGGGGTCTGGTCGCATTTCACAGCAGAATCCGAGGAGGGTGAACGCGACGCCTGCCATGTGGTGATTGGGCCAGAGGGAACGCTGCACGGCTACGTGTGGCGGGCGCGGTGGTGCTGGTATGTGAAGCACAAACTGGAAACGGATTTCAAGGACGCACTGGTTCTGGGAGAGGTGATGGCGGACGACCCGATAGCCGCCGATGCAGCACTCGCCGCCTGCCGGCAGTGGGCACAGGCCGAGGCAGAGCAGCGCAAAGTGAAACAGGTCGTTCTGGCCTTCCCACCCGAGGGCGCCCTTGCCGTAGCCGCCATGCGTCAGGAGGCCCGGTTTATGCAGAACTTCAGCGCCTCCGGTGACTCGATGGCCCGCGTCCTCGACGTAACCCGTCTGCTGCATGCGCTCGCCTCCGAACTACAGGCACGTCTCCACGCCGCACACTCTCCGTTTGTCGGTGCACTCGTTTTCGAAACAGATCTGGGCGACGCAACGCTTCACATCACTCCGGATGCTGTCACCGTAGAAACAGGCACCGAAAACACGTTCGGAAATGTGTTGCGGATAGCGATGCCGCAAACAGAACTGGCGCGACTGGCTCTAGGCGCTTTCCCAACAGACGACCTTGTTGCTCGTCTGCCCCAGACTCCGAACGCGGAGACTGCTAGACTGCTGGCAATTCTCTTCCCACTTCGCTTTCCACACATGTGCCTTCCGGATCGCTACTGATCTATCGCAGATGGTGACCGAAATCTAATGCCCAAAAAACGAGGGCGATTCCTCCGCACGACCTAACCCCCCGTCCCCCTGTCCCGACTTCGTTCGCTTTGCTCACCGGGAAGGGGGTGCCCCGACAAGGACTGACCTGGTTCCACCAAACTTTGAATTTGGCTCTTCATGTTTCTTTCCAGGGCAAACAAGGTTTCGTAAACTGGCATCTGGGTTCCTTAACAGAGCAGAGCGCAACGAGGCAATTACGTGTTGGGGCACCCCCTTCCCGACGCGGGAAGGGGGACGGGGGGTTAGGTTCACGGAGAGGTCGTTGCCGCGCACCGGAAGTTATGCCAGGAGCGGCTTGACGACATTACCGTAGACGTCTGTCAAACGGAAGTCGCGGCCCTGGTAGCGGTAGGTGAGGCGGGTATGGTCGATGCCCAGGGCGTGGAGTATGGTCGCCTGGAGGTCGTGGATGTGGACGGGGTCTTTGGCGACGTTGTAGCAGTAGTCGTCGGTTTCGCCGTAGATGGTGCCGCCTTTGAAGCCTCCGCCTGCGACCCACATACTGTAGGCCGAGCCGAGATGGTCGCGGCCATGACCTGCCGGTTTCGAGAGGTCGCCCTGCACGAAGGGGGTGCGTCCGAACTCGCCGCCCCAGAGGACGATCGTATCGTCGAGCAGGCCGCGCTGTTTGAGATCCATGACGAGCGCGGCGGAGGGCTGATCGGTGTCGCGGCACTGGAGCTCTAGCTGCGTGTCCAGGTTGCTGTGCTGGTCCCAGCCTCCGTGCATGAGCTGCACAAAACGCACCCCGCGCTCGATCAGGCGGCGGGTGAGCAGACAGTGGCGCGCGAAGGAGCCGTTGCGGTGGACGTCCGGCCCGTACATCTCCAGAACCGCCGCAGGCTCCTTCGAGATGTCGAGCAGGTCGGGGACGCTGGTCTGCATACGGTAGGCCAGCTCATACTGCGTGATGCGAGTCTCGATCTCCGGATCGCCGTAGTCGGTACTATGGCGTTTGTTGAGCGCGGCGAGGTCGTCCAGGACGCCGCGCCGCAGTGTGCGGGACATCCCGTCCGGATTTGCCAGATAGAGGACCGGATCGCCCTCCCCCCGAAACCGCACCCCCTGGTACTTCGACGGCAGGAAGCCGCTACCCCAGTAGTAGTCGTAGAAGAGCTGCCCGCAGGTCTTGCCCTGATCGGTCGAGGTCATGACACAGTAGGAGGGCAGGTCGTTGCTCATGCTGCCCAGTCCGTAGGTCGCCCAGGCGCCCAGACTCGGTCGACCCGGTATCTGGCTGCCGGTCAGGAAGAAGGTAACGCCCGGCGCATGGTTGACCGCCTCCGTGTGCATCGACTTCACCAGGCAGATCTCGTCCACGATAGAGCCGATGTGCGGCAGCATGGTCGAGAGCATCGTGCCGGATTTGCCATAGGCTTGGAACGGCTTGATAGGCGGCAGGACCGGATAGTTCTTCTGTCCGGCGGTCATACTGGAGAGCCGGCCCTTGGCGCGAATGCTGTCCGGGATCTGCTCCCCACGCCGCGCCATCAGCCCCGGCTTGTGGTCGAACAGATCGACATGCGAGGGCGCGCCGCCCTGCCAGAGCACGACGACACGCTTCGCGGTCGGCTTGAAGTGGGGCAGGCCAGGCAAGGGCGGCATGCCCGCACTGGCTTGCGGGATGGCGGCGAGGCCGTCCTGCTGGAGCAGGCTCGCCAGCGCCGCGATGCCGACCCCTGTGGCAGCGCGGCCGAAGAACTGACGGCGGGAGAGCGCGAGCGCGTTTTCAAATTCCGGGTTCATGAGCGGTCGTCTCCTGTTATTCGCGGGTCAGGGCTTCGTCGAGATTGTAGAGAGCCAGACAGACGCTGGCGTACGCGGCATGCTCAACCGGGTCGAGGGCGGCGTCGCGCGGACTCTCTCCGGATTTGAGAAAGGCTTCGGCGGCCTTCGGATCGGCGCGGTAGACGGCGAGCGCCCGGTTCAGGCTGTGGCGCAGGATCAGCAACTCGTCCGGGGCGGGACGGCGGGCGCAGACGCGGCGGAACGCCTCGGTCAGTCGGGCATCGGGTCTGGGGCCGGCCTCTTTCATAACGTGCTCGGCAAGCGCCCGACCGGCTTCCACCCAGGTCACGTCGTTGAGGGTCGTCAGGGCGTGCAGCGGGGTGCTGGTGACCGTGAGGCGGACCTTGCATGTGTTGCGGACGGAGGTATCGAACATGTTGGAGGGCGCGACGGTGCGCCGCCAGAAGGTGTAGAGGCTGCGACGGAACAGGTCGGCCCCTTGCGACTGCGGATAGGTGAAGTCGCGCTCCTTGGTGATGGCGAGCCCGTCCCAGATCCCTTTCGGCTGATAGGGATAGACCGGCTTGCCGCCCAGGCGCGGATCGAGCAGCCCGCTCGACGCCAGGGCCACATCGCGCAAGGAGAGCGAAGAGAGCCGGAAGCGTGCGCTCCGCGCCAGCAGCTTGTTCTCGGGATCGCGCAGGCGCAGCGCGGGCGTCACCTTCGAGCTCTGGCGGTAGGTCGCGCTGGTGACGAGAAGGCGGATCAACTTCTTGACATCCCAGCCGCTCTCCCGAAACTCTACGGCCAGCCAGTCGAGCAGCTCCGGATGTGTGGGCGGCTCGCTCTGCGTGCCCAGGTTCTCCGACGTTTTGACCAGTCCGGTCCCAAAGAAGGTCTGCCAGAGGCGATTGACCTGCACACGCGCCGTCAGGGGATTGTCGGGGCTGATGAGCCACTGCGCGAGCCCGAGCCGGTTGTGCGGCGCACCAGGCGGCAGCGAGGCCAGGCTCACAGGTGTATCGGCCTTCACCTCGTCGCGAGGCATTTCGTAGTTGCCGCGGTCCAGAATGTGGGTCTTGCGCGGCATGGCGTCCGACATCACCATGACGCGTGGCAGCGTCAGGCGATAGGCGTCCCGCTCTTTCATCGCGGCGAGCGCTCTGTCTCGCGGCTCTTTCAGTTCGGCGGGCGGGAAGTTGGTGAGGTAGTAGTCGCGGATCTGCTGGGCGGCGGCTTCTGTGCGGGCGGCAGGCGCGGTCTGAAGAATCGCGAGGATGGGGCCGGGCAGGCCCTGCTCCTGCGCCTTGAAGGTGAACCCACCGATGCCGCCGCCATTGACGATCTTGACGAGCAGGACATTGGCCCCTGTGTTCAGAGTGACCGTTACCTTGTCTTGATCGGGCGCGGCGGCGCGGCTGGCCTTGTCTGCGACAATCTGTTTGCCGTTCAACCAGACCTTGATCGCGTCGTCGCTGCCGAATGAGAGGGCGAGCGGCTGCGGTCGGGCCGCATAGATCGTGCGCGTGAGGTAGAAGGCGGAGTTTTCCCCATCGAGTTGATAGACCTTGCCATCGATCCATTCCGGATGCGATCTCCATCGCAGCTTACCGGCGTCATACGTCGCCGTCAGGTCGAGACTCTTTTCGGGGCCGAAGTCGGTGTCGTAGGCGGCGTCGAACGAGGCGGCCGCGAACGGCCCCACGGCGGTCCATCCGTCGAGTTTCGGGACAGTCGCGACAGTCTTTAGCGCGGAGGTTTCCCAGGCCACCTGCGCCGTCTGAAGTTCGGCGGAGTGCGCGTCGAGATAGGCATGGGCTGCCGTTTGCGCCGCCGTTATCCGGTCTTCGAACGCCTTCAGCTTCATCTTATCGTCGTCTGCGGTGGCGACGATCCAGGGGTCGGCGATACGGTACTGCCCGCCGCCCGGCGGGGTTCCGGACTCCGGCACGTTGTTAAAGAAGGCCATCATGGAGTAGTAGTCGCGCTGGGTGAGGGGATCGTACTTGTGGTCGTGGCACTGCGCGCAGGCCAGGGTCGCCCCGAGCCAGGTGGTCGCCGTCACATCGACGCGGTCGAACAGGATGACGTTGCGCTGCTCTTCGGCGATCGCGCCGCCTTCGCCGTTCAGCAGGTGGCAGCGATTGAAGCCGGTGGCGATCTTCTGGTCGTCGGTGGCGTTTGGCAGAAGATCCCCGGCCAGTTGCTGAATCGTAAACTGGTCGAAAGGCATGTTGCTGTTATACGCGTGGATCACCCAGTCGCGCCAGAGGTACTGGTAGGTGTCGCCGTCCTGCTGGAAGCCGTTGCTGTCGGCGTAGCGGGCTGCGTCGAGCCACGGCAGCGCCATACGCTCGCCATAGTGCGGCGAGGCCAGCAACCGGTCCACGACGGTCGCATAAGCCTTCGCCGACTTATCCGCCAGAAACGCATCCACTTCCCTCGGTGTCGGCGGCAGGCCCGTCAGGTCGAGCGTCACCCGCCGCAGCAGTGTGACGCGATCCGCCTCCGCTGATGGCGTCAGCCCCGCGCGCTCCAGTCGCGCCAGCACGAACGCATCGACAGGATTCCGCACCCAACCAGGATGAACGACCTTCGGAAGCTTCGTCCGCACCGGTTTGATATAAGCCCAGTGCTTCTGCGCGCTCTTCGGGTCCGGCCAGATCGCTCCCTGATCGATCCAGGTTCGCAGCAGCGCGATCTGTGCCTCGGGAAGGGGCGCAAAGCCGAGCGGCATCCGCGCTTTACCGCCCTGTCCCAGCGCCCGAATCACCAGCGGACTCTTGCTTCCATTGCCGGGAACCACGGACGTTCCGCTTGCGCCGCCCTTCAGGATCAGCGCACGACTACCCAGGCTCAGACCGCCTTGCTGCTGCGCGCCGCTGTGACACTGAAAGCAGTGCGCCTTCAGCACCGGCAGCACTTCCCGTGTAAAATCGACCTTTTGCAGCGTCGCCTTCTGCCCCATAGCCATGCCCTGGCACAGGCAGAACGCGACAAGGCAGGTCAGTATCCATAATCTGTGCAAACGGCCCGTTAACATCGTTATCTACCTCGATACGTTATCAGATTGTTGGAAACCTTGTTATGGTTAGTGTCCCTGTAGTCGTGAATGTGACTATTTCCGTCAAAGGAGGGATAAAATCCTGCCTACTTTCTGGGCCCCCTTCTTACTCTGGAGAAGGAATCACCGATGCCGCAGAGAAATTGAGAGTATCCAAACCAATCACTTCAGAGGAAACGTTCATTATGGTATCAGAGACTGAAACTTCCCGTCGCTCATTTTTAAGGGCAGCGGCGGCGACTGCGGTCGGGGCCGTGGGATTCCCGTATGTGGTGCAGGCTTCGGCGCTGGGACGAGACGGCAAGGTCGCGGCGAGCAACCGGATCACGATGGCATTTATCGGCACCGGCAACCAGGGCACCAACGACATGCGGGTGTTTCTGGGCGATGAGCGCGTCCAGGTCGTGGCTGTCTGCGACGTCAACAAGGAGAGTGCGGGCTACTGGGACGGTGCGCTGGGAGGCCGAGAACCGGCAAAGCTCTGGGTCGAGCAGGCGTATGCGGACCAGAAGGCGTCCGGCACCTATAAAGGCTGCGACACCTACTCCGATTTTCGAGAGGTGCTGGCCCGCAAGGATATCGACGCCGTCGAAGTCGCGACTCCCGACCACTGGCACGCACTGGTCGCGATCTCCGCCGCGAAGGCGGGCAAAGACATCTACTGCCAGAAGCCGCTCGGCCTGACCATCGCGGACGGCCGCGCCATGAGCAATGCCATCCACAAGTACAAGCGCATCCTCCAGACGGGCAGTCAGCAACGTTCCGACAAGAACTTCCGCCGAGCCTGCGAACTGGTGCGCAACGGCCGGATCGGCAAACTGCAGACGGTTCGTTGCGGTCTGCCGGGCGGACGCCCGGACTACGGCCATACCGGCGACCGCAAGAAGCCCGAACCCGTGCCGGCAGGCTTCGACTACGAGACCTGGCTCGGTCCTGCGCCGCACGCAGAGTATGCGCCGGCCCGCTGCTTTGTGAACTTCCGCTGGATCTACGACTACTCCGGTGGGCAGGTCACCGACTGGGGCGGCCATCACCCGGACTGCGCGCAGTGGGGGATGGGAACCGAGCTTACCGGCCCCATCGAGATCCGTAATCCCAAAGCGGAGTTCCCGCCCGACCCCCTCTGGAACACGGCGACCGAATACTACTTCGAGGCGATCTATAAAGACGGCGTCAAAATGATCGTCTCCAACAAGGAGCGGGGCGGCGTCACCTGGCAGGGCACGGACGGCTGGGTCTGGGCCGACCGGGGGCAGCACGACGCCTCCTCAAAAGAGATTCTAAACTCCGTCATCGGTCCCAACGAGATCCATCTCTACCAGAGCGACCACCACTACCGCAACTTCATCGACTGCGTCCTCTCGCGTAAGGAGCCGATCGCCCCGGTGGAGGTCGCCCATCGCTCCATCACCATCTGCCATCTCGGCAATATCGCGATGCGACTGGGCCGCAACAGCCTGAAATGGGATCCGGACAAGGAGCACATCCTGGGCGACCCGGAAGCCTCCAAAATGCTGAGCCGCCCCTATCGCGCGCCGTGGAAACTGCCCGTCTGATTTCTGGATCAATGGAGACCAACCATGGAACTGTCCGAACAGCAAGTCCGGCACTTCGACACCTTCGGCTATCTCATGCTGCCCGCGCTCTTTGCGCCGGAGGAGATGGCCTGGATCACCGTCGAGTTCGAAACCGCGATCCAGAACTTTGGCGGGGGCCGGAACCACGACGGCTCGACCCGCACCATGTTCGGCGCGCCCATCGAGCGTACTGCAAAACTCTGCATGCTGCTGGACGATCCACGCATCACGGGGCTGCTCGGCGGCCTGATCGGTGAGGACTTCAACTACTGCAGTGGCGATGGAAACTACTATTCCGGCGATACCGGCTGGCATCCGGACGGCAACTGGGGCCAGAAGTTCGCTGTCAAAGTCGCCTTCTACCTTGACCCATTGACCCGTGACACCGGCTGTCTGCGGGTCCTGCCCGGCAGTCAGGACCCCGATCACTACGTGCGCAAGCACAAGATCAACCTGAACAAGTCCGAGGAGTTGTTTGGGATCGCGCCCCGCGACTTTCCGGGCAATGTCGCGCTGGAGACCACTCCCGGTGACATCCTCGTGTTCAACCACGACACCTACCATTCGGCCTGGGGCGGCGGGACGCGCCGACGGATGTTCACGATGAACTGTATCCGCCGCTGTCATACCGAGGAAGAGCTTGTTCGCGGGCGGGACTATATCCGCGTCCACTCGCCGGGCGGCTACAACGTCGCGACTGGCGCCGGAATGTTCTTCGCGATGATGCTGGACACCGCCGATGCGCAGCGCAGTACCCACCTGGAGCAGCCTGCCCGACTCCACGACGAACTCTTCCCACAGTTCGCCCGCAACGCCTGAGAAAGCGAAACAACCTTCCACACAACGAGGCTTTTACGTGTTGAGGCACCCCCTTCCCGTGTCGGGAAGGGGGCGGGGGGTTAGGTCACCCGCTCACGCCGACGACTCCGTTGGTGCTGCGGGCTGTCTCTTTGAAAGGCGCCGGGACTAGACGTCGTGACCGTGATCGTGGTCGGCGGTGTGGTAGTGGAGGGCCAGCAGATCTACCCCGAAGTCGCCCTTGAAGTCGCGCCACACAGTGTGGATATGGTTGGCGTCGTTCTGCGTGTTGTCGTATTCGACGAGGAAGGTCGCGCCCTGAATGCGGTAGTAGTGCGGCTCGCCCTTTTCGATTCCGCCCATCCAGGCGAACTTGACGTCGGCCATCCCTGCTTTCCGAACGGCTTCCAGCCGCTGCTTCGCGATCTCCTGCACCTGCACGTGCGCGTACTCTTCCAAGAGGGTGAGGAGCAGACCCTGCTGCTCCTTGTTCAACTGCCTGTACGCGATGCCTTTGTCGTCGAGAATCGCGGCTTTGCGGGAAGCCGCCGTCAGAATGTCTGCCGGCGCGTTGGCGCTCAGAATGGCCTCCTGGCGCTGCTGCTCGTCGAGCGATTTGACCAACGCACGACCGAGATCCTCCTCGGCGGCGAGCACGCGCGTGCCCTTTTGCGGCCCGGAGCGTACCTCTCCCGGATTGCTGCCCAGAAACTGTGGGCTGCTCGCGATGATCTTTCCCTTCAGCGACGTCCAGTGCAGCGAGACATGATGTCCCTCGTAGCGCCAGCCCCAGGTGCCTTTCGGGTCTGGATCACCGAAGATCGCAAAGTAGTAGAGACCGGGGTCGCGCACCGGGCCAGAGCCTTTTTCGATCTCGCGCAGCACAAGCTCCAGTTGCCGGATGGTCTCGATCTTCTTGAAGCCGGTCTTGCTCAACCCGACCAGAAGCAGCGCCTGCGCCAGCTTCTGCTGCTCCGGGGTCATCTCCTTATAGTGCAGCCCCTTGCGCTCCATCGGCACATAGTGCCAGACGAACCGCTCCTCCGAGTTGAAGGGCAGTTGGGCCTTATGCTTCTGCTCCGCATCGAGAGAGGTGAGGAAATCAGCGGCAGCATGCGCCATCGTCGGTTTTCTCTGCCTGCCGCTCGCCTGATCGGCGAGGGCGACAGTCGCCGCCAGCGTACTCCCCAGAACCATATCGCGTCGTGTCAACATACTCTCTCCTGCACCCGGTGGGGCGCCTGTCCGCCGTGGAAATCTGTTCCGTCGTTCGGCACAGACAGGCGTTTTTCCTCCTGTCTGCGCTTGACGATGGGCGCCTCTGGTCGTCGGAAGAGGTTGTCTGGTCTTGCTGTTCCTGTTTTTGTCGGCAGGATTTTGCGCCATTTTTAGCGAACACAGATCTCATCCTGTCGAGCCAAAAAAAAGGAACCATGATCCTATGCGAATCTCACTTGCCGGAGGCGTTCGCCTCATTCTGGCGCTTCTTGCTGTCGCTCTGACCCACAACGCTGGCGCCCAACGGGGCAGGCTCACGGTCGGAGTAGATCGGCCGGGAGTCAAGATCAGCCCGATGTTCTACGGTCTGATGACCGAAGAGATCAATCATGCGTACGATGGCGGCCTCTACGCCGAGCTGATACAGAACCGAGCCTTCAAAGACAACCCGACGCAGGCGGTGCACTGGTCTGTCGTGCAGGAAGGCGCGCTGACGGGGTCGGCTGTCCTCGATAGTTCGCAGCCCGTGAACGCCGCGTTGCCCACTGCGCTGAAGCTGACGGCGGTCGGGGCGAGCGGACGGGCGGGGATCGCGAACGACGGCTACTGGGGGATCCCGGTCAAGCCGAATACGCGGTATCGCGCGTCGTTCTATGCGAGGTGCGCTCCCGATTTTCATGGCCCGCTGAGAGTCGGTATCGAGAGCAGTGACGGCACGACCGTCTTTGCACACGCCTCTGTTTCCGGCCTGACCTCTGCGTGGAAGCGGGTTTCGGTCGTTTTGAAGACCGGCGGCGATGCGATCCCCTCCACGACCAACCGGTTCATTCTATCGGTGAACGGTCCCGGAACGGTCTGGTTCAGCATGGTGTCGCTCTTCCCACCCACCTATCATAGGCGCGCGAATGGGACCCGGCCGGACCTGATGAAGTTGATGGGCGCGATGCAGCCTGCCTTTCTGCGCCTGCCCGGCGGCAACTACCTGGAAGGCAACACGATTGCCGAGCGGTTCGACTGGAAGCAGACGCTGGGCAGCCCAGCGCAGCGGCCCGGTCATCTCTGCCCGTGGGGTTATCGTTCGACCGATGGCCTCGGCCTGCTGGAGTATCTGGAGTGGTGCCAGGACCTGCATATGGAACCCATTCTGGCGGTCTTCGCCGGATACGCGTTGCAGGGGGAACATATCGCCGCAGGCCCGCAGTTGACGCCCTTCGTACAGGATGCGCTGGATGAGATCGAATACCTGACCGGTGACACGACGATGCCCTGGGGAGCGCAACGCGCGAAGGACGGCCATCCTGCTCCGTTCCCTCTGCAATACGTCGAGATTGGAAATGAAGACGAGTTCGACCGCTCCGGCAGCTACGACGGCCGCTTCACCCAGTTCTTCGACGCCATCAAGGCGAAATACCCGGCTCTACAGCTGATCGCTACGACCGCGGTCAAAAGCCGCCGTCCGGACGTGATCGACGACCACTACTACCGTTCGGCGCGCGCCATGGAGCGCGATGCCCACCACTACGACCACACCGATCGCAAGGGACCGAAGATATTCGTCGGCGAGTGGGCATCGACGGAGGGAAGCCCGACTCCGACGCTTCAGGCGGCCCTCGGCGATGCCGCCTGGCTCACCGGCCTCGAACGCAACTCCGACATCGTGCCGATCGAATGCTACGCGCCGCTGCTGGTAAATGTTAATCGCGGGGCGCGGCAGTGGGGCACCAACCTTATCGGCTACGATGCGCTCCACAGTTTCGGTTCGCCTTCCTACTATGTGCAGAAGATGTTCGGAACCAATCGCGGCGATGTCGTGCTGCCGGTCGAGATCGTGCCGCAGTCGATTGCGCCGACCGTCGCCTTCGTGCCGAGGGGTGGAATCGGGGTCGGCACATGGATCACGCAGGCCGAGTACAAAGACGTCCAGGTGACGCAAGGTGCACAGACGCTCTATCGGCACGACTTCACGGCGGGCCTTGCAGACTGGAAGAAGGGGTCGGGAACCTGGACCGTGCAGGACGGTGTGCTGCGCCAGTCCGGCAATACCGAGGACTCCCGCGCGGTCGTCGGAGATCCGCAGTGGACAGACTATACCTATCGCGTGAAAGCACGCAAGCTCGGGGGTCGCGAAGGCTTTCTGGTTCTGTTCCATGTGCAGGACAGCGACAACTTCGTCTGGTGGAATGTTGGCGGCTGGGGCAACACTCGCACCATCCTGGAGCGCGCAACCAGCGGCGTAAAGGCCGAGATCGGCAACGTCACCAGTATGGCCGTTGAGACGGGCCGCTGGTACGATCTGCGTATCGAGGTACAGGGCAAGAGTATTCGCTGCTTCCTCGATGACAAACTGATCACCGAGGCCGTCGATACGCCGTCTCCTGCGCCTGATCCTCTCTACGCCACTGCCAGCCGAGAGGCGAAGACCGGCGATGTGATTCTGAAGGTGGTCAACGTCTCGGGAACCCCACAGGCGCTGGAGATCGACCTGCAGGGTGTGCAGAAGGTAGAGGGCGGAAAAGCGATTGTGCTGGCAGGCCAGCCCGGCGACGTAAACTCCGTCGAGGCGCCGACGAAGATCGCGCCTGAAACCGTGCGCCTGAAGACGAAGAAACCTGTCTTCTCGCACACCTTTCCGCCTTACTCCGCCAGCGTTCTCCGCCTCAAAGCACGCTGAGAAGCAGGGGTGAGGCCCCACGTTGACGCGACAGTGAGAGAACCATGCCTTCGGCCGCGTCAACGTGCGAGGTGTTCGGCAGGAATGTCAGGTCGCTTCGGGTTGTCGAGCACCCATGCGTTTGGCGGTGTCTTGATGATAGAAATCGCGCAGGACGGCGTACAGGCGCGGGTGACGCTCTGCCAGCAGAACCGACTTCTCGAAGAAACACTCGGTCGCGACGGCGAAGAATTCCGCCGGGTTGGTGGCGCCATAGGAGTCGAGCAGAGATTTGTGGCCCTTTTCGGTCTGCGCGACCAGCTCCGCAAACTCCTTGCTCATCACTTCGGCCCACGACTCATACTGCGTGTCGTCCTCCAGTTTCGGGACGCCGTCCGCCGCACCATCGCGCATATCGAGCTTATGGGCGAACTCGTGCAGCACGACGTTGTGGCCGTCGGTCGGGTTGAGACTGCCGGAACGCGCATCCGACCAGGAGAGCACGACCGGGCCGGTGTCCCAGGCCTCTCCCAGACGTGTGCTGCCGTACTCGTCCACCACGCCGCTTGGGTCCCGTGTTCGCGCCAGAGCGACATAGTCCTGCGGATAGACCACGATAGAATCGACATTGGGATAGTATTCGTGTTCCAGTCCCAGCAGCAGCAGGCTCGCTTCGGCGGCGATGGTCACCTGCATCTCTTCGGTAAGTTTCAGGCCCCCGCCGCCCTCCCAGGTCTTCTCCTTGAGCAGGATACGCAGATCGTCGCGCAGCGTCGCCTGCTCGCTCTCCGACAGGTAGGGATAGTGACCGACGTTCTTCTCCAGATAGGCGAGCCACTCCTCCGGAAACGGCTGTTCGCGTAACTCCTCACGCCGATGTTCGGCAAACCAGGCAAAAACCACTTTCGTCTCCTCCCGCAGGTTGTTCGTCCCTATTCTACGCAGAGGGGAGGCAAACCGTTCAGGCCAGCTTCCAGCCGTGTCGGAAATGCGGCTTCAAGATCGCATCCGCCGCCTTGCAGTGCCTGGCTCTCAGATGTTTGGGGTCCCACTCGATCGTCTGCCCGGTGCGGTAGGCCACGCAGCCGAGCAAAACCGCCTCGGAGAGATTGCCGGAGTAGTCGAAGTTGCAGGTGGTGGGTCCACCCGACAGGCAGGCCGCAATCCACTCGGCGTGGTGGCCGATGGAGTCGGGGATCGTCGGCGCTGGCGGCGTATAGCCGCTGAAATCCTTTTCCGGGAGGAGCACATAGCGTCCGTAGTCCGCCAGCAGCATGCCTTTGCTGCCCACAAAAAGGGTGCCGTCGCCCCAGGCAGGCAGAAGGTTCTCTGCAAACTGGGGCGGACGTTTCCCGCCGTTGTACCAGTGCAGGGTCAGCGGCGACCTGCCATTGGCCGCCGCGAACTCATAATGCGTGATAAGCCAGGCGGGCGTCGTCTCCAGGTTGACTTCAGGGCCTTCGGCGCGGACAGTCGTCGGAGCGCCGAGCTCCAGCGCCCAGAACGGCAGGTCCATGTGATGACAGGCCATATCGCCGAGTGTGCCGTTGCCGAACTCCCAGAAACCGCGCCAGGTGGCCGGGAGATAGGCCGGGTTATAGGGTCGCTCGGGCGCAGGACCGAGCCACAGATCCCAGTGGATATTTGCAGGCGCTGGGGGTGTCTCGGGTGGACGCCCGTTGCCGGACCAGACACGATCCGCCCAGACATGCACCTCGCTGATATCCCCGATCGCGCCGCTGCGAATCACCTCGACCACCCGCCGATAGTTCGAGCCTGCATGGATCTGCGTGCCCATCTGCGTGACGCGCTTCTGCTTCCTTGCCAACTCCGTCAGATGCCGCACTTCCCAGACAGAGTGCGCCAGTGGCTTCTCGCAGTAGACATGCTTGCCGGCCTGAAGCGCCGCCGACGCGATCACGGCGTGTGTATGGTCGGGTGTGCTGACCACGACGGCATCGATCTCCTTCTGTTCGAGCATCTTGCGGAAATCGTTGTAGGTTTTGGCCTCGGGAAACTGCTTCACCGCGCCTGCCAGGTTGTTGTCGTCGATGTCGCAGAGCGCCACGATATTCTGGCCTGCGACCTCGTGCAGGTTGTCGCCACCGCGCCCCGACACGCCGACAACGCCCAGGTTAAGCTTTTCATTGGCGCGATAAGCGTGCGCCATCGTGGCGTCTGTCGCGAGCCAGAAGCCGGCCCCGGCCAGAAACGACTGGCGGAGAAATCTGCGTCGATTGGAGTGTGATGTCATGTGGTTGCCCTCTCGGTAGAATCTGCTGTCACATTGCGTGGAAACAGCTCGGATTCCTGCTAACGGTCGGACGTAATTCATCCGCACTTTTCCCGGCAATGAATTGCCGTTCTGATATGGGAAGTCCGCCTTCGCGGACTCGAATGCATTGAGTCCGCGAAGGCGGACTTCCCCAGTCAGCGCGGGGTTTTAACCCCGATAATAGAAATTACGAGGGAACTATGTCCGGCTACTTAGCGGTCGGTGAGTTCGATGTAGTGCCGGTCGGGGTCTTCCAGGAAATAGGAGCGGCGGCCCGTGCCGAAATTCACCGGGCCCGAGACGCTGAGGCCGCAGGCGCGCAGGGTTTCGCCGGTCGTATCAAGGTGATCTGGCTCTATCCGGAAGGCGACATGATAGACGGCGCCCTGCGGGCTGCCCACACGGGCCAGATATTCGGTGGCGAGGGCGGTTCCGGGGCTTTCCGGCACAAAGAGCACGAGCAGAAAATCACCGCTCTTGAGGAAGGCGTTCTTCCCCGGATCGTGTGTCTCGACCGTGAACCCGAGATGATCGATGTAGAAGGCCATGGCCCGGTCCAGGTCGCTCACCCAAAGGGCAAGTTCCGAAATGCTCCGTATTGTTCCCACTGGTATATCCACGCGTGTCTCCTGTTGGCAGTCTCGTTCGGTGTTGCCCAGAGCGTTCCGATTGACGAGGTTTCTCGTCTTCTTTCGCTTCCTCGGCCCGATTTCCTGCACGAACGCCCGTAGGATGAGCAGGAACCGGACGGGTCTCTGTCCAAACCCGTTCTAGGAACGAGGGACGCTGAGGAGAAGAAGCATGATAGATAGGCAGCCGAGTGGAGTGTGGAAATATTTCGAGGAACTCTGCCAGATACCGCGCGGTTCGACCAACGAGGCCGGGGTACGGGCGTGGATACGAGACTATACGAGGACACACGGTTTCGGTTATACGGAAGACACGGTAGGGAACTGTGTTGTGACAGTTCCGGGCAGGGGGAGGGGAGCGAAGGCTGCTCCGGTCACTCTTCAGTCGCATATGGATATGGTCTGTGTCAAGGCGGACGGCAGCCTCCACGATTTCACGCGCGACCCCACCCGTCTCAAGGTCGCCCAGTGGGAGGACAAGGGCCAGTCGAACGAGGTCTGTATGGCGGAGGGGACGACGCTGGGCGCGGACAACGGCATCGGACTGGCGGCGGCGATGGCGGTTGCCGTAGACCGGGACGTGACGGACTGCCCACCGCTCGATTTGCTGTTCACCATGGACGAAGAGACAGGGCTGACCGGGGCGCGCGATCTCGATCCAGCTCTGCTCCGTACGGACCTGCTGATCAATCTGGATACAGAGGAACTCGGCGACATCTGTGTCAGTTGTGCCGGGGGGAGAGATCTGACGGCGGAGTGGCAGGTGCAGCGCATCGAGCCTGTAGCCGGGGAGATTCCGCTGCGTCTGACGCTGACCGGTCTGCCCGGCGGGCACAGCGGCGTCGAGATCCATCAGCCGAATGGCAACGCCATTTTAATGCTGTTACAGGAGGTTCTGAAGGCGACGGGAGAGCAGGAGGCGTGGAAGCTGGCGTCGTTTTCTGGTGGTTCGGCGCGCAACGTCATCCCCAGCGATGCGGAGATCGTCGTATGGGTTTCGGAGGCGCAGGCCGGGATTTTGGAAGCCGCCTTCGCTGGTCCCGCCCAGACGGCGCGAGCGGTCTCGACTCTCGCGGAAGCCGCAGGAAGCGTACGGTTTCGGAGCGAGCAGTGCGCCCTGGAGACAACGCTTCGCCCTATCTCCGTTGCACAGACGCGTGCGCTTCTCGGCGCTATCGCGATGGTGCCGCACGGGGTGCAGAAATGGTCGGAGGTCGTTCCCGGCCTTGTCGAGACAAGCAACAACGTCGCCGTGGTTTCGACTTCCGCGCAGACGGTTCGGCTTATATGTTCAACGCGCTCTTCTCGCGAGGGCGCGATTGCGGGGTTCCAGGACGGCGTTCGGGACAGACTGGAACAGTCGAGCGCGGCCGTCGTGTGCAGTGATGGCTATCCGGGGTGGCCGGCGGATCCCGACAACCCACTGCTGCGGCAGGCGGAGCGCACGTTCGAGGCCGTGCTGGGACATGCGCCCAACGTCATGGCGGTGCATGCGGGGCTGGAGTGCGGCGTCTTCAAAGGCAAACGGCCTACACTCCAGATGATCTCTTTCGGCCCGGACATTCTGGGGGCTCATACCATCCATGAGCGCGTCGTCATCGCCAGTATCGCTCCGTTTTATGACTGTCTGACATCGCTTTTAAGGGAGTTGGCGGCGTGAAAACGGGCCTCTGAGCACTTCGCCCAGAGGCCCGAATTCCTTATTACATCCTGGTTCGCTGACAACTTCCAGGCCCGTTCGACCGTCTAGATCGAGATGCGCCGGTATTTCGCCTGTACCAGCATGAAGAGCCCGTAGGAGACCAGGCCGATAGCGACGACACCCAGCAGGAAGGGGCCATACGGCTGTTCTGCCAGGAGATCGAGGGCGCTGCCTATGCCTTTCGCCTGCTGCGGGTTGGCATGCATCGCTGCGTCGACGAAAAAGCCGCCGACAATGGTGAACACGACCCCACGGGCCATATAACCCCACCGTCCGCTGAACACGGCCCAGGACCGATACGCCTGCGGAATTTTGTCCATATTGAGACGCTTGTTGAAATCGGCCTTGTAACCTTTGACGAACTGACCGATACCAAGCCCAATGACCACCAGTCCGATCAGACCGACAAGTCCCTGCCCAAACGGCGCGGAGAGCAGCTTGGCTGTCCAGTCCTGGGTCGCATTGACGCCGTTGCTATGCGGCTTGCCTGTGATCAGTTGAAACGCGGTGAGCGAGAGCATGGCGTAGGCGAGCCCACTGCAGACATAACCGGTGCGGACGGCCATTCCCCTGGCATCGTGGCCTTTATTCTCTGAGTCGAGGCCCGCTTCGACGAAACGCCAGAGGGCGTACCCGGCGAGGCCGATCCCTACGATCGCCAGGAGAAACTGCCCGAAAGGCTGCTGAAATATGGTCGTCAGCGCTCCCTGGCTGTTGGTGGTTTTGCCTCCACCCGTAAAGGCCGCTAAGGTTGCGAGGATGCCGATCACGATATAGACGACACCCTTGGCCCCGTAGCCAAACCGTGCCATGCGCTCCACCCAGGGAGCCGCCTGATGGGCTGTCTGTTTTATTTGATACTGCACGTCTTTGAGCGCAGGAGTTATGTTAGCCATTATGTTCACCCTCCGAATTGGTAACCATGTGACGGAATTGTCGATTGTGGAACGTTGTTAACGCCCGCAATGTTCCTCGATTACGGATCGGCGACAGGTATATTGACGTTTAGACTACAAGCCGACGTTGCCGAACGCCCCGGCATTGCTGAGCGGGTTCATTGTCAGTCGGTTTTTG
>JBBQPO010000046.1:0-28350 GCA_038217285.1 Chthonomonadales bacterium | reverse complement strand
TCCAAAGCAGGCCTAGGTCTTGCGCCGGAAGTCGGTAAGTGTGCTAAAATCCATGTGGGCACCTTCCTTTCTTGTTAACTGAAAGGTACCCAATGGGGCAGCCAAAGTTTATCTTCGGCTGCTCTGTAGTCTAAACGTCAATTACCAGTCGGGGTACGGATAACCACCCCAGGGTTCCCGACCAGCGAATCCTAGGGCTAGATGAATCCGATCTCCAGTATCAAGCCCTGCTGACTCCAGTTCCTTCAGGAGTGTGGTGGACTCCTCGGTTCGCCTGCGCCGAAAGAGTTCAATTACCAGCACGAGCCAGACGCCTTGTTGTCTGAATGCTTCCAGAACTGAATCGCAAGCGATGCTCTTAGCGTTATCGAACTCCCCAAGGATGGCAAGGGTGACTCCAACTTCTTCAAGGTGTCTCCCCGACCCGGCTTTGGCGCGGGCTTCCATGAACCGTCCTTCGAAGCAGAGAGCGAGGTGTTCCTCGGATGCCGCCGAGGACTTGACGTGCTCGACGGTTTTTTCCTCCTGGTAGGGCGGAAAACGATCCTTCCACTCTTCGTAGGAGCCAAGGGTTCGCATTCCTTCAGGAGGTGTTGCGGGGAGTTGGATGTTGGTGATCATCCCTGCAAGGAATGCTTCTGCGGGCGCAACTTGGAGCAATAGGATCGCGCGTTCGCAGACCTCTTGGTGGCCAAGCGCCATCGCAACACGGCCAAGTTGGCGTATACATAGCGTATTGTAGCGCCCGCTGTTTGCATCCCTCTCAAGCTGATCGATCCCGGCTTCCAACTGGATTTTGATAAGCCGAGCCGATATTATGTCAAAGGTTATCTCCATCGGTTCACCTCATGAGGCCTAACTTCGGCAATCGGCCCCAAATACCGCATTGGAACGAGACAAGGGAATGGTTCCCACAGCCTGCCAACATCCTATTTCGTTCGCCGAAGCGCGATTCCTGCAACGAGAGAGGGAATTGGAATCGAACCTGTCATTCTGTATGTCTTCTGAAACGCGATCAATAAAATCGCTGTTGTGGGCGCAATTTATCACATTCAAAACGCAAAACTAGGGTATACTATGCGGGTCTGACGGCGGAGAGTTGCCGTCTATTTTGTTGTTTGCGACATTGACAATCGAACAAGGCGTCTGTTACAATACCGCAGCGTTCTGGAGGCCGTTGTTCACGGTATGGAACCACAGGAGGCGGTCGTGCCGGTAGGTCAGAACGAACCTGTGCGCGTTGCTCCCAGTCCGGGTCAGGGGCCTGTTCCTCGTCTGGACGATACGCTTCAGTTTCTGAAAGGCGTCGGTCCGCAGGTCGCCGCGACGCTCGACAAGCTGGAGTTGCGCACCGTCGGGGATCTGCTGCGGCATCTGCCGCGCCGCTGGGAAGACCGCACACATTTCTGCCGTGTCGCCGAGGTGCAGAGCGGAGAGTTCGTCACGGTGCGCGGCAAGATCATCGCCGCCACGACGAAAAATCCGAAGCCCCGCATGCAGATCACCGAAGTCCTGCTCGACGACGACGGCAGCGCACTGAGGCTGATCTGGTTCAATCAGCCCTACCTCGAAAAGACGTTCAAGTCCCTACAGGCGGCGCACAAGACGGTCGTAGCCTACGGGCAGGCCCGAAGGTCCGGCTGGACCATCGAGATACAGAGCCCGGAGTGGGAGGAGATCGGCGAGGACGGCGACACGCTCTCCGTCAACCGCATCGTCCCCGTCTATCCGGCGACCGAAGGCATCCGGCAGGCCCGCCTGCGCCGCATGATCGACACGGTCCTGCAGACACATCTTGCCTGTATCGAGGAGAGCCTGCCGCCCGATGTGATCCTGCGGCACAAGCTGGTGAGCGCTCCCACCGCGATGCGCAATATCCATTTCCCGGAGTCGATGGCCGATCTGGAAGCCGCGCGACGCCGACTGATCTTCGAGGAGTTTTTCCTGCTGCAGGTGTTTCTTGCCCTGCGCCGCCGTGCTAACAGTCAGGAGGCCCGAGGCATCCCTTTTAAGGTAGACTCGGAGCGCCTGCGCGCCGATCTGGCCGAGATCGTGCCGTTTCAGTTGACCGGAGCGCAGCAGCGCGCCATCGCGGAGATCTCCGCCGACCTCGGCAGTGGACGCGCCATGAACCGCCTGCTGCAGGGCGACGTCGGCAGCGGCAAGACGATGGTCGCGCTGGCCGCCATGCTGATGGCGGTGGAGAACGGCTATCAGGCCGCACTCATGGCCCCGACCGAGATCCTGGCCGCGCAGCATGCCATCGTGCTCCGCCGAATGCTGGAGCCGCTCGGGCACTCCGTCGAGCTTTCGCTCGGCAGCCAGGGCGCGAAAGAGAAACGCGAGGTGCGGGGGCGGCTGGAGAGCGGACAGTCCCGCCTCGCCGTCGGCACCCATGCCCTGATTCAGGAGGGCGTCGAGTTCGCGAAGCTCGGCCTTGTCATCATCGATGAACAACACCGATTCGGTGTCCTGCAGCGGCAGGCGCTCGCGAAAAAAGGGCAGCGCCCCCATATTCTGGTGATGACCGCAACGCCCATCCCGCGCACACTGACGCTGACGCTTTACGGCGATCTCGATGTCTCCGTCCTGGACGAACTGCCGCCCGGTCGCAAGCCGATCACGACGCACTGGAAGACGCAGGACAAGCGCGATCAGGTCTACGCCGCCGCCCAGAGGCTGCTCAGCGCCGGCGATCAGGTCTACATCGTCTGCCCGCTCATCGAAGAGAGCGAGAAGCTCCAGGCGAAGAGCGCCACGCAGTTGAGCGAGCATATCGCGAAAGACGTTTTTCCGCAGTACCGCGTGGGCCTGCTGCACGGGCAGATGAAGTCGGACGACAAAGATGCGATCATGGCGAGCTTCAAAGCGCACGAACTCGATATTCTGGTCTCCACCACGGTGATCGAAGTCGGAATCGATGTGCCGAACGCCACCGTCATCATTATCGAGGATGCCGACCGCTTCGGCCTCGCCCAGTTGCATCAGTTGCGCGGGCGCGTCGGGCGTGGACAGAACGCTTCGTTCTGCGTCCTGATGGCGGAGCCGAAAACCGAACAGGGCCGCGCCCGTATGGATGTGATGACGCAGACGCGGGACGGCTTCCTGATCGCGGAAGAGGATCTGAAGCTGCGCGGTCCCGGCGAGTTTTACGGAACCCGACAGAGCGGCCTGCCGGAGTTTCTGATCGCGGATATTCTCCACGATATGGATATTCTGACCGAAACCCGCGAGACGGCGTTCCAACTGGTCGAGGCCGACCCGGCGCTGTCCAAACCTGCCAACGCGCTCCTGCGACGCGCCCTGGAACGCACGCATATGGGATTCGAACTGATTACGGTAAGCTGATTGAGGAGTGAGGCATGGCACGAGCGCTGGTTCCGGGGAGCTTCGATCCGGTGACGAACGGGCACCTCGACATTATCGCGCGCGCGGCCGGGATGTTCGAGACGGTGCTGGTCGCCGTGGCGCCCAACTCGACCAAGACGCCGCTCTTTACGCTGGCCGAACGGGTCGAGATGCTGCAAGAGGCGTGCGCGCCCTGGTCGAACGTCAGCGTGGACGCGTTCCAGGGGCTGCTGGTCGAATACGCGCTGAACAGAGATGCGACCGTGATCGTAAAAGGGCTGCGGGCCGTCTCCGACTTTGAGTATGAGCTGCAGATGGCGATGATGAACCGACGATTGAACAACGCTGTCGAAACCGTCTTCCTGATGACTGAGGCCGAGTACTCCTACCTCAGTTCGAATATCGTCAAAGAGATCGCCCGCCTCGGCGGGTCGGTGGAAGGGTTGGTACCCAGCCGTGTTGAAGAACGACTCCGGCAAAAAGTCGGAAACCCAAAATCCTGAACTGAACCCCGGCCTCAGCGCCGATAAGAATAGTATCAACACAACGGAAGTCCCGCGCTTCGTCGCTCCCACGCACGAAGGGGTGGACATCCTCAAACTACTGACGGAACTGGAAGACCTCGTCGAAAAATCGCCCAAGATGATGGGGGCGCTGCTGCGGTTCGACGAGGACAAGTTCCACATGACCATCATGAAGATACGGGCCAATCTGCCCGAAGAGATGAAACGCGCCTCGAAACTGGCCCGCGACTCGGAACGAATCGTGGAAGAGACCCGCGATAACGCCGACCGTGTGGTGAGTGAGGCCCGCCGCGCCGCCCTCCAGGAGCTGGAACGCGGCCGCGCCGAGGCCGCGCATCTGAAAGAGGAGGCGCGGGAAGAGTCGCGCCGCCAGAACGCCGAAGCGCAGGCGGAAGCCACGCGCATCCGTCAGAACGCCGACACCGAGGCCCGGCAGAAACAGGCCGAAACCCAGCGCAACACGGCCGAGCTGATCGCCGAAGCGCAGGCCCAGGCCGCGCAGCTCGTCGCCGACGACCAGATCGTTCAGCAGGCGATGGTCCAGGCGCAGGAGCTGAAGGTGCGGGCCGAGCAGGAGGCCGACGCCGTCCGGCGCGGCTCCGACGACTATGCCCGTGACGTCCTGACCAACCTGGAAAATGTGCTCGGCAAAACCGTGACGCAGATCCAACGCGGACGCGAGACGCTGGAACGCAAGTAATTCGCGCGGCAATGAATTGCCGTTCTGATACGGGAAGTCCACCTACGTGGACTCAAAAGGCATTGAGTCCGCGAAGGCGGACTTCCCCTCTCAGAACAGGATTTCAATCCCGTTGGTGAGGAGAGAAACATGCGGCTCGATATTACCGAGTTGCTCCGTGAAACGGGCAAACATGAACGCTACGAGATTCAAGAGCCGCCGCTCGTAGATGAAGATGTCGAGTGTACGCAGCCGGTCGAGGGACATATCACCTTCACCAACGCGGGCGGCGCTCTGATCATCAAGGGCAAGGCGAATACGCAGGTCGCGCTGCCGTGCAGCCGCTGCGGGGAGTATTTCGAGCAGCCCGTCGCGCTGGATATCGACGAGATGTTCGAACTGCGCCATGTCTCCGCCGGGCCGCGTACCCTGGCGACGGTCGCCATCGTGGAAGAGGACGAGAGTCCCGTGGCCGCACCCCTGTTCGATGGCTCGGTCTTCGAGTTGACCGAGATGCTGCGCCAGTATATTCTGCTGGACGAACCGACGCAGCCACTGCCTCTGGCCCTGCCGGACGGACGCTGCGCACACTGTCTTCGCCACGCCGCCGATGTCCTGCGCGTGCTGGCCGAGGCCGCCGAGATGCCGGAGGTGAAGACCGTCAACCCGGCCCTCGCCAAACTCGGCGCACTTCTGGAAGAGAAACCCGCACCCGAATGACGGGGGGCCGTAAGCCTTCCCGCTTCGATATAAGAAAGGTAGAAAAACAATGCCGCTCCCGAAACGCCGCCACTCCAATCAGCGGACCCGCAAACGCCGGACGCACTACAAACTGACCCATCATCCTGCGATGGTTCCGAGCTTCGAGCAGCCCGGTGAGTTCACCCTGATGCACCATGTCGACCCGAGCACGGGCCGCTATAAAGGTCGTCAGATCTTCCAGCTTGTAGACGAGAATCAGCAGGATCAGTAACCACCCGTGAGTTCGACAACGACTATTCGGATCGCCGTCGACGCGATGGGAGGGGATAGAGGCCCGGCAGAGGTGGCACAGGGCGTCTATGCGGCGGCCCGTGCCTCCCGGCAGGCGCACTTCCTCCTGGTGGGCGATCCGACCGTGCTGGAACCCGAACTCGCCCGCCTGCGTCCGGCATGCGCTAATCTGGAGATTGTGCCCGCCACGCAGGTGATCGAGATGGACGACGCGCCCGCTACGGCGCTCAAACGCAAGCCCGACGCCTCCCTGGTGGTGGCGGCAAGGCTCGTCAAAGAGAAAAAGGCGGACGCTCTCGTCACCATTGCCAACACCGGGGCGGCGATGGCGGTTTCGCTCTTGAGCTGGGGCCGCATCAAGGGCGTGGATCGGCCGGCTATCGCCGTGCCGCTGCCCTCCCTCAAAGGTCCCGTCGTGCTGCTTGATGCCGGTGCGACCGTAGACTGCGACCCGAACAACCTGTTCGAGTTCGCGATCATGGGCAGTATCTATGCCGAGCAGGTGCTGGGAATCAAAAATCCCCGCGTCGGTCTGGTCTCCAACGGTGAGGAGGAGATCAAAGGCAATGCCCTGGTGAAGCGAACCCATGCCTTGTTTCAACAGGCGCTGCAGGGCGACGTCCCCTTCCATTTTAGCGGTAATGTCGAAGGCCGGGACATCTTTCGGGGCGAAGTCGATGTCGCCGTATGCGACGGCTTCGTCGGTAATGTCGTCTTGAAGACTGGCGAAGGCGTCGCCGAAATGGTCATGCGCCTCCTACGGGAGGAGCTGAGCAGTAAACTCTGGATGAAGCCGCTCGTCGCTCCGCTGCTGCCCTCGCTGCGTCGGCTGCGCCAGCGCATCGACTACGCCGAGAGCGGCGGCGCGCCGCTGCTGGGCGTCAACGGCATCTGCATCATCGGGCACGGTCGGTCCGACCGTGTCGCCGTCAGCAACGCCTGTCGCGCCGCCGAACGCGCCGCACAGCATACCCTTATCGATACCATTCGTCAGCGTATCTGCGATCCGCCCCCGCCTCCCCCTGTCGTCTAAAGGCTGTGGGCATTCGCACTCCTTATTTTCGGAGCGCCGATGGGCGTGGACCGCTGACAAGAACCGAGGTTGGTATATGACTGCACAACCGAACGCACGGCCTGCACCGGCCGCCCCCCCGCTCGCACCTGGCGAAGGCTTTCACGCCGGTATCGTTGGGCTGGGAATGTGCGTTCCCGACCGTATTTTGACGAACGAAGATCTGGCGAAGATGGTGGACACCACCGATGAGTGGATCACCAAACGCACCGGTATCCGCGAGCGGCGTGTCTGCGATGCCGACACCGCGACCTCCGATCTGGCGACCATTGCGGCGGAGCGCGCCCTTGCCGACGCCGGTATCGCCGCCGCCGACCTCGATCTGGTGCTCTGCGCGACCGCGACCGGTGACTATCTCTGGCCCGCGACCGCCTGCATCGTGCAGAACCGCCTGGGCGCCAAACGCGCCGCCGCTTTCGATCTCAGCGCGGCCTGCTCGGGCTTCTGCTACGGCCTGGCCACCGCAGCAGGCTTCCTGCAGAGCGGCGCGATGCGCCGTATCCTGGTCATCGGGGCGGACACGCTCACCAAACAGGTCAACTGGGAGGATCGCTCGACCTGCATTCTGTTCGGCGACGGGGCCGGCGCGGCGGTGCTGACCCCCTGCGCTGCAGACGAGGGTGTGCTGGCCTCTACACTCGGGTCGGACGGCAGCGAAATAGAGTCGGTCTGGATGCCTGCGGGCGGCACCCGCACCCCACTCACCGAGGCCGAAATCGCCTTGAAGCACAACACGATTCACATGAAGGGCCGCGAGGTCTACGAGTTCGTCATGAAGGTCATCCCGGATGTGATCGAAGAGGCACTCCACCGCGCCTGCCTGCGAACGGAAGACGTGAGTCTCCTGGTTTTGCACCAGGCCAACCTGCGCATCATCGAAGGCGTAGGCAAACGTCTTCATATCTCCGCCGACCGCCTGTTCGTCAATGTTGATCGCTACGGCAACACCTCGGCGGCCTCGATCCCCATCGCCCTCACAGAGGCCGCGCAGCAGGGCCGCCTGAAACGCGGCGACATCGTGGTGACGGTCGGGTTCGGCGCGGGCCTCACCTGGGCGGCCAACGTCATCCGCTGGAGCCGCGATGAGGGCAGCCGCTGACATGAGCAAACTCGCCTTTCTCTTTCCGGGGCAGGGGTCGCAGAAGGTCGGCATGGGCCGCTCGTTCTGCGAACACTACGCCGTTGCGCGAGAGCTGTTCGCGCAGGCCAACGCGATTCTGGGCTTCGACCTGCAGACCCTCTGCTTCGATGGCCCCGAGGAGACCTTGCGGGAGACCGAGAACGCACAGGTCGCGCTCTATACGACAGGCGTGTCCGCTTTTCGCTGTTTTACCGAGACCTGTGGGCTGACACCGGATGCGGTCGCCGGACATAGCGTTGGCGAGTATGCCGCGCTTACGGCGGCGGGTGTACTGGATTTTGAGGAAGGGCTGCGGCTGGTGCGGACGCGCGGTGAGTTGATGCGCGACGCCGGCAAGCGCACACCGGGCACGATGGCGGCGGTGCTGGGGCTGGAAGCGGAAGCGGCGCGGGCCGCTTGCGACGAGGCACGCGCCGAGACCGGCAAGATCGTCACCGTCGCCAACTACAACGGCGGTGGGCAGATCGTCATCTCCGGCGAGAGCGAGGCGGTCGAGAGGGCCGGTGAGATCGCGAAGGCGAAGGGCGCGAAGCGGGTGATCCCGATTCCCGTCTCGGGCGCGTTCCACTCGCCGCTGATGGTGACGGCGGGCGACGCGCTGTTCGAATCGATCTCCCGCGCCACTTTTCGCAAGCCGAGTGTGCGCATCGTCACCAACGTCGATGCCGACTACATCGAGACTCCCGGCGACCTGATGAGCGGCCTGACCCGCCAGGTAAGCGGCAGTGTTCGGTGGGAGGAGTCCGTACAGCGTCTGCGGAATGACGGGGTGGAGACCTTCGTCGAACTCGGCAGCGGCGAAGTGCTGACCGGACTGATGCGGCGCATCGACAAGACCGCCCAGGCGCTCAGCGTACACGACCAGCCGACGTTGGAAGCCGCCTGCGAAACGTTGAAGAGAGATGGGAATTAACACCTTGCGATTAGCCGACAAAGTGGCCGTGGTCACGGGGGCAGGCCGGGGCATCGGCGCGGCCATCGCCCTGACGCTGGCGAAAGAGGGCGCGAGGGTCGTGGTAAACTACAGCAGGAGTGCGGAGGCCGCCGAGCAGGTAGTCGCGCAGATCCAGGCCGCAGGCGGCGAAGCCACCGCCGTGCAGGGCAGCGTCGCCATACCCGCCGAAGCGGAGGCGCTCATCAAGGCCGCGCAGGAGAAGTATGGTCGCATCGACATCCTGGTCAACAATGCCGGGATCACCCGCGACAAGCTGATCATGCGGATGACCGAAGAGGACTGGGACGCCGTGCTGGATACCAACCTCAAAGGCGCCTTTCTCTGCTCCAAGACGGCGGCGACCCTGATGCTCAAGCAGAAGAGCGGCGTCATCGTAAACGTCGGGTCGGTGATCGGGAAGTCGGGTGGCGCGGGCCAGGTGAACTACAGCGCCTCGAAAGCCGGGCTGATTGGCCTGACGAAATCGCTGGCAAAAGAGCTGGGGTCGCGCAATATCCGGGTCAACGCGGTCGCGCCGGGCTTCATCGAAACCGAGATGACCGAGGCGCTCAAACCCGAATACCGCGACGTAATTTTGAAACAGATTCCCCTGGGCCGTCTGGGGGCGTCCGAGGATGTGGCCCGCGTGGTCGCCTTCCTCTGTTCGGAAGATGCCGCTTATATCCAGGGCGAAGTCATCTCCATAGACGGCGGACTATTCATGTAAACGTTTCGCAGCCAGGAGAGGAAATTCCTCTTGATTCCCGAACGCAATGAGCCCGTAACGTGTCGGGGAGGGGGCTAGGGGTTAGGCAACCCGCTCACGCGGCAATTTTGTCAGCGATAGAACGAAGCGGTACAATGTTTCGATTATAACAACGACGGCATAACTGCCGCTGGAGGAGAACATAGATGACGACACTGGAGCGCGTACGTAAAGTACTGATGGAGCAGTTGGAAGTGAGCGAGGATGAAGTGACCCCGACCGCCAACATTGTGGACGACCTTGGGGCGGATTCGCTGGATGTGGTCGAGATCGTGATGGGCCTGGAAGAGGAGTTCGACATCGAAGTCTCCGATCAGGACGCCGAAAAACTGCCGACCGTGCAAGACATCGTGAACTACGTGGAGGAGAAGGCGAAGGCCTGACCCGGACCCGAAACAGACGGCGGACAGCGTATAGACCGGGGGGCGGCGGAGATCTCGCCTCCTCCCTGTCGTTTCGTCTGACCGTCGCAGGGGTGAAGGAACGCTATGATGAGCGATATGACGACCGCGACACGCCGCCGGCGCGTTGTGATAACGGGTGTGGGAGCGATCACCGCTCTGGGGCTGGACGCCGAGACCTTGTGGAAAGCCTGTCTTTCTGGCTGCTCGGCTATTTCGCCCATCGAAGCTTTCGATACGACAGGCTACTCGACGCGCTTTGCGGGCGGGATCAAAGAGTGGGATCCGTCGCCCTGGATGGATAAAAAAGAGGCGCGGCGCATGGACCGGTTCATCCAGTTCGCCGTCGCCGCCGCCCTGACGGCGCTCGCCGATTCGGGCTTGAAGATCACCGAAGAGAACCGCGACCGCACGGGCGTCTATATCGGCTCGGGCATCGGCGGGCTGGCGACCATCGAGGAGCAGCATAAGATTCTGCTGGAGCGCGGACCGGGCCGTATCTCGCCCTTCCTGATTCCTGGCATCATCTGCGACATGGGCGCCGGGATGGTCTCAATCCTGACCGGCGCGCGCGGCCCCAACTCCTGCATCACGACCGCCTGCGCGACCGGGACCAACAGCATCGGGGACGCCTACGAAGTGATCCGACGCGGCGACGCGGACGCGATGATCGCG
Source organism: Chthonomonadales bacterium (assembly GCA_038217285.1). Classification (GTDB taxonomy): domain Bacteria; phylum Armatimonadota; class Chthonomonadetes; order Chthonomonadales; family Chthonomonadaceae; genus JANXLO01. Next base: position 17,817 of record JBBQPO010000046.1, on the reverse strand, counting down.
GGCGGCGCGGAGGCCTGTATCACTCCGCTCGGCATGGCGGGATTCTGCCAGGCGCGCTCGCTCTCGCAGCGCAACGACGATCCGGAACACGCCAGCCGTCCCTTCGAGGCCGACCGGGACGGGTTCGTGATGTCCGAAGGCAGCGGCGTCGTGATCCTGGAGACGCTGGAAGCGGCGCAGGCGCGCGGCGCGACGATCTACGCCGAGGTGATCGGCTACGGCATGGCGGGCGACGCTTTCCATATCACCGCGCCCGCGCCCGAAGGCGAAGGCGCGGCCCGTGCCATGAAGGCGGCGCTGCGCTCGGCGGGCCTCGCGCCCGAGGCCATCGACTATATCAACGCGCACGGCACCTCGACCGTGCTGAACGACAAGAACGAAACCGCCGCGATCAAGACCGTGTTCGGTGAACACGCCTACAAGATCCCCATCAGCTCCACCAAATCGGTGACGGGCCATCTGATCGGCGCGGCTGGGGCCGTCGAGGCGATCCTCTGCGCCCTCACCATCCGCGACGGCATCGTCGCCCCGACGACCAACTACGAGACGCCCGACCCGAACTGCGATCTCGACTACGTGCCCAATACGCCACGCAAGGCGGATGTGCGGGTCGCAATGTCCAACTCCTTCGGCTTCGGCGGCCACAACGCCACCCTCATCCTCCAGCGCCACGACCCAACGCCTGACTGAACCATGCCTGCCTTCTCCTTCTCGAATTTGACGAATCGTCGCGGTAGCGGGAAAAGGCAGGTTTATCGGTCGGACGCGTAGAGAGGAGGCCCATGGTGCCGGAGTTCGACGGACTGACAAGCTTTCGCAAGAGTGGAATGCAGCGTCTGCGCGACGCAGAACACATGCTGAACCCTCCTACGATAGATACCCAGGAACAGGGAGCATCTGCACGGCATATGCGTGGTGCGATGTACCTCTGTGGATATGGTGTCGAATGCCTGCTCAAAGCGTATTTGATTACACAGCATCCGCCGTCGCAACGCCTTTCGGAAGTTCTCGGGGAACTTCGCAAGACTGATCCGAACGTCCGGGACATCTGCGGGGAAGCCGGACATGATTTGCGCTATCTTTTAGTCCTTACCAAGTTGGAGGGTCAGATGAACAAAGAGCGCGAGGGACAAATGAATCGGTACGCGAAATGGCGTTCAAGCTGGCGATACGATCCCAAACCTGCCCGTGAAGACGACGCGAAAGAAATGGTACAGGCCGCCCGCGCACTTGTAAACTGGATCATCTCACTGATTTAATGATAGGACAGGGTGTTAACCGGAACCCGAAGTCGCCATACAGAGCCCTGGAACCCAAAGAAAATAAACATGCCAGACATCACATTCAATTATGACCAGGAGGCGGAGCGTGTTGTGAACGCTCTGCGAACGGAGTTTCCAACAGATACCATCGACACGACGGAGGGTTATAACGGTCGCGTTCATCTCAAGGTAGTATCACGTCGTTTCAACGGCTGGAATGAGGCTCAAAAGCAGGCGTTCATCGGAGAACTGCTTAGAGACAAACTCGGCCCGAACGCTCAGGCAGTCTCCCTCGCCTTGGTGTATGGAACAGACGAGTTATAAGTAATCGCCCCCCGCAAAACGGAAGGGCGCGTTGCCATATTCGATGTGTTTGGCTTTGCCGGCCACAACGCTATAACTCATTCTGTTGGATGGTTTTGTAAATCTCCAGGAGTTTTTCGGCAATTTCCGTTTGCACCGCACGTTCCCCGAGCCCACCCATTGGATGTTTTTCGATCCTGTCCAAATGAGCAACCAGCATGTCCCGTGTCGCTCCCTCTTGGATCAGTCGGCAAATGTCGTTCGCATAGCTATCGTATTCATCCATCGCACTGGAATAGCCCAAGATACCAATGGGATCCCAGTCTATCAAGAGCACAAGGCGAACAAAACCGTGTAACGTCGAGAAAGGACGCCAAGCGTCCTCTGTTTTTCTCACAGCCTTATCCTGTCTTTGCGTGGTGACTACTGTCTCGGCTCGGCTTGCTTGCCTCAGACCAGATATACAGACCAGAAGCAGCGCCAGCATCAGCGGGTTGGTCCCTGCCCGGAAACGTCGGGCATCACCGGTAACGTTTCCAGGCCAGGCAGCAGGCGTTTGAGTTTATCAAACGTCATGGAGCGATTGTCCTCCAGTAGCGGGTCGATCTCCGCCGGATACGCCTCATAGTAATGGAAAGCGGAATTGACCCAGGCCCGAGGGCGCCTGAAATAGACCGCAACGCGTTCGGCATCCATAGCATGGTCCTGCGCGACCATGATTACTTCCCAAACTGCCAGATTGGAATCCTTTAAGTAGGCCTGGCGCCCGATGACCGAATCGCGGAACTCAATGTTGGTGCACTCGGCTTCGCGCATCGCTTCCTCAATAAACAGCGCGCCCAGTTCACTCTGGCTTTTGCCCATCCGGCGGGCAAAGCGTTTCAATCGGTCTACCTGATCGTCTCTAAGACGAATGCTTATAGCCTGAGACATCGCTTTCCGCTCCTCCTGCAATCATGCGAAATGTAAGCACCCACCTAACAGTGTACACGAAAAAATTGATGGCAACAATGAGCCTCCCTCCCTGCACCTTTCCGGACAGGAAGCCTGTCAGTAGAAAGTACGAAGGAGCGCGGTAATACAGATTCGCCGCGCTTCACCGACTCTGGCAAGCGAGGAAACCAAATGGACCATGGTATCTATTTCGATGGGCGGCACTACGACGCGCTCTGGCCGGGACTGCACCGGCACAATGAACTGGTCTTCTATAAGCGCCTGGTAGGGGAGTACGGCGAGCCGGTGCTGGAACTGGGCTGCGGGACGGGCCAACTGACGCTCGCGCTCGCGGAAGCAGGCGTGACGGTGATAGGGCTTGACCTGTCCGCGCCGATGCTGGAGTGCGCCCGACAGAAAGCGGCAGCGCGGCAGGTCGTGGTGGAATGGGTGCAAGGCGACTGTTGCGATTTCACGCTCGATCAACGGTTCGGGTTGGTGTTCTTTCCGGCCAACTCCCTCCTGCATCTTCTGCACTGGCGCGATCTCCAGACCTGTCTCGCACGGGTGAAAGCGCATCTGAAACCGGGCGGCGCATTCGCCTTTGAAATCTTCAATCCCAGTCTCTCTCTCTGCTGACCCGCGATCCCGATCCGCGCTACCCCGTCGGTTCTTACCCCGACCCTGACGGCCGAGGACTGGTGACGGTCACGGAAAACAATGTCTACGATAGCACGACGCAGATCAACCACATCCAATGGTTCTACCAACTCGAGGGCCGATCGGACGAAACGACGGGGTTGTTGAACCTACGAATGCTTTTCCCACAGGAGATCGAGGCGCTATTACACTACAATGGTTTTGATACGCGCGCCAGATACGGCGACTACGACGGAACGCCGTTCACGGCCCAGTCGTCTCGACAGTTGATTGTTTGTACGTCGAAGTAAAGGAGACACCCATGAAACTCGATGCCAGTAGTCCGGAAACAAGCCGTCCCATAGAAAACGCAGTCGCGAGGATGGTGACGGAACGCCTGTTGCTCCGCGATTTCGAGGCGAGCGATTTCGAAGAGGTCTATGCCTTCTGCTCGGATCCCGACGTCATGCGCTACTTTACGGGGGAGCCGGAAACCGCTGAGGAGGTGCGCGCCTTTCTGCGTCGTACGGTAGAATTGGCTCAACAGCAGCCTCAGACCAAGTTTCGCTATGCCATTGTCCTCCGCACCGAAAACCGAGTCATCGGGGGCTGCGGTCTGGACATCATGGACGCGCACGCGCGGGAGGGTGAGATCGGCTACCATCTGCTGGCCTCCTGCTGGGGCCGGGGCTACGCGACTGAAACCGCGCGAGCGCTTCTGCAGTTCGGCTTCGACGATCTGAAACTTCATCGAATCTTTGCCGACAGCTTCGCGCGCAACGGAGCGTCGGCGCGGGTGATGGAGAAAGCGGGTCTAAAATACGAGGCCCGCCTGCGCCAGAACAGACGGTGCGCCGAGGGCTGGGACGACACCCTCCTCTACGCTCTTCTGGAAGACGAGTGGCGAGCCGCATCCGGCACGGAAACGCAGGCGTAACCTGTCAGCGATCCACTGCGGAGGAACCTTCTATGTTGAGCCAATCTCTCGAAAACATAAAAAACATGATGCGGAGACTGTCGCCTTTAGGCGACACAGGGAAGCGTCATCCGCTCCAGGCTTCGGCTCTCAGGTCGAATGCCGCCTCAATCGCTTAGGCCAGTTCCGCTGAAATCGCGATAGCGATTTGGGTTCCGCAACTTGCACAGCAGAACTGGCACTTCTTCAGCGGGGCCTTCGCCCTCCCGCACTCCTTTCGTGTTAGTTAATTGACAAATTTATAACTTTGTAGTCTCCTAAAGGTATGAGTGAAACGCGATACCGTAAGAACGCTGGCACTGTTTTCAACCTGCATTTACATCGGGGCCTTGCCTGTGGAGCAGAAGTTATTCTGTCGGCTCGGCGGGGCATGTCTCCGCAGATGGCATCAAAAAGTTCATCCAAGAACAAAAATCGCGTGAATAGGCTTTCCGCTTTCCCTCTGGCTCACGGTAGTAGAGAAATGTCATGCAACTCACCGTCACCGTCAAACTGAGGACAACCCCTGACCAACACGCCGCTCTGGTGCAAACCTTGCGCACGTGCAACGGGGCTTGTGACGATATCAGTAGAGTGGCCTTCACAACAGGCACCTTTCGTCAATATGACCTTCACGCCCTCGTCTACCACCCTCTCAAGGCGCAAACCAAACTCAACGCCAACCACGTCGTTCGGGCTATTGCCAAAGTCGCGCACGCTTACAAACTCGACACGAAGGTGCAACGCACTTTTGCTCCGCTCGGCGGCATCGAACTCGACAAAGACCTCCTCATGTGGAAGGTGAACGCACAGAGCGTCAGCCTCAACACCGTGTCGGGGCGTCTGCACCTTCCCTTCTTGTGTTCCCCAGAGCACAAAGAACTCCTGCAAGGCAAGAAAGGGCAGGCCGACTTACTCCTACGGGGCGGGGCTTTCTACCTCTCCTGCGCGCTCACCGTAGCAGAGACCGAACCTTTTACGCCCGAAGGAGTGATCGGCATAGACCTCGGCATCGTCAACCTCGCGACAGATAGTGAAGGTAACCAGTACACAGGCGAAGCGGTGAAGCGTGTCCGCAAACGCTACCGCCGCTTGCGTCAGGAACTTCAAGCTAAGAAAACCCGCTCTGCTCGGAAGCAGATGGCAAAGAGCCGTCAAAAAGAATCCCGTTTTGTTCGTGACGTGAATCACTGTATCTCCAAAATACTGGTCGGCATGGCGCTGCACCGAAAGAAGGCACTCGCTGTCGAGATGTTGCAAGGCATCCGTGCGCGAGGAAACCGTTTGAATCGGGCTATGCGGACGGAACTCAATAACTGGTCTTTCGCGCAACTCAAATCTTTTCTGGCTTACAAATGCACGAGGGCAGGCGTTCCTCTGATGGAGGTGGACGCTCGGTACTCTTCGCAGCAGTGCAGTCGCTGCGCTCACACGGAACGAGCCAATCGACCGAGCCAGGAAGTGTTTTGTTGTCGCTACTGCTGTTTTCAGTCCAACGCGGATGTGAATGCCGCGTTGGTTCTGGAAACAAGGGTCACCCTGTCAACTGGCCCAAGGTTCTACCTGGCAGTACTCGCTTCCAGGGGAGGACAAGCCGTTCGCCTTTAGGCGACGGTGGTTGACTCCTGACTTTCTGCGCCTCTCCGACCGGATCGGGACGGCAGGGCAGCCGCAGGAAGATCAGTTTGCCGCCATTGGTCAGGTGGGATACGAGGTCGTCGTCAACTTGCGTCCGCTCACCGACGCACTTCCCGAGGAGCGTTCCCTTGTCGAGAAGGAAGGCATGACCTATGTCTCGCTCCCGGTGGTGTGGGAAGCGCCGACTTTCGCAGACGTCGAACAGTTCTTCGCCGTGATGAAAGCCAACGACGGCAGGCGCGTCTTCGTCCACTGCGCTCGTAACATGCGGGTTTCTGCATTTCTCTGCCTCTATTGTGTGATCGAGGAAAAGTTCGCACCGGAGCAGGCCGCCATCGACCTGCACCGCATTTGGACCCCAAATCCGACATGGCAGGCGCTGATGGAACGCGTGCTGGAGCGAGCCTAGATCGTCTGCATGAGACTGAATGACAGTCGTTAACCGTCCTATAGGGACACCTTCCGCCAGATTGAAGACATTGACTTTTGATAGCGAGCGGGGTATACCTGTGGCACAACCGCATCGACGGGGAACGGAGTGAAGATCATGCAGAGCGAATTCATCTATGAGACTGCGCCGTATCCATCGTGCCATGCCTCGACACTGGTGGAGAGCCGGGGAAAGTTGCTCGCCGCCTGGTTCGGAGGCACAGACGAGAGAGATCCAGATGTAGGCATCTGGGTCGCGCACTATGAGAACGGCAAATGGACCCCTGGCGTGGAAGTGGCAAATGGGGTGGAATCACCAACCGTACGCTATCCCTGCTGGAATCCGGTTCTATTTCAACCGGCGGAAGGCCCACTATTGCTTTTCTATAAGGTCGGGCCGAATCCGGTGGAGTGGTGGGGGATGCTGATCCAGTCGGAGGACGGCGGCGCAACGTGGTCGGTGCCGGAACGACTGCCGGACGGCATTCTCGGCCCCATCAAGAACAAGCCGATCCAGTTCCCGAACGGCGACATTCTCTGCCCCACCAGCACCGAACGCGGTGGCTGGCGCGTCTACTTCGAGCGTCTCTCCTCGCAGGGCGGAATTTGGCAGGCCACGGCCCCGATCAACGACGGGATCACCCTAGGCGCAATCCAACCCAGTCTCCTTCTCCACCCCGACGGCTGCCTGCAGGCCCTCGGTCGCACACGCCAGGGGCAGATTTTCTCCAGCGAGTCCATGGACGAGGGCCGAACCTGGGACGCCATGACTCTCCTCGATCTGCCGAACCCGAACTCCGGCACCGATGCCGTCACCCTGCACGATGGCCGCTCTCTGCTCGTCTACAATCACTCCACGACCGCCCGCACCCCGCTCAACGTCGCTCTCTCCTCCAACGGCAGGCGCTGGACGCCTGTCCTGACGCTGGAGAACACGCCCGGCGAGTTCTCCTACCCCGCCGTCATCCAGACGCGCGACGGCCTTGTCCACATCACCTACACCTGGAACAGGAAGCGCCTCCGACACGTCGTGCTCATCCCGGCCTTACTGTAGCAGGAGAGAAGGAAAAATGCGGAGGCAGAACAGGAAATAGGAAGAAAGGAAGGTAGGAAGGGGAGACGGAGATTCCCGTTCTGTCTTGTTTTGCGGTAGAATAGGAGAGGCGTTCTTGAGAGACGCGTAAGGTTTACATGTAAGGCGATCTGCTGTTATGGCGTTGAACGATCTGCCGCGCCTGCTCGATACGCTGCCCGGCTTCCGGGAGGTGATCGAGACGCTCAAAGGCGATGCCGGCGCTGTCGAAATCGAAGGGATGACCAGTTCCGCGAAGGGCTTTGCTCTGGCGCGGGTCTTTGCACGTCTGGACAGACCTCTGCTGGTGATTACCCACTCTCAGGAGCAGGCGCAGCGGCTCTGGGACGATCTGGTGCGGTACGGCGTTCCGCAGGAGAAGGTCTGCACGCTGCCCTCCTCGCAGAGTCTCTTTCTGGATGGCGATATTACGGATTTTCGGGTCATTGGCGAGCGTATCGGGGCGCTGCTGACCCTGGCGCAGCAGGAACCTTGTATTGTGGTCGGTACGCTGGAGGCGGCTCTGCAGCGCACGTCGCCGCCCGACGATCTCGTGCCTGCCGTCTTTACGTTGGAAGCCGGGCAGACCGTCGAATTCGATGGGGTGGTGCGGCAGTTGGTGGAGATGGGATATGAAGCGTCCAACACGGTGACGCGGCCAGGAGAGTTTTCGCGGCGGGGCGGCATTCTCGATCTTTTTTCCAGCACGGCGGAGGCGCCGGTTCGGCTGGAGCTGTTCGGCGATGAGATCGAGAGCATTCGGCCTTTCGACGTGGCCACGCAGCGCAGCACCGGTCGCCATGCCTATGTCGAGCTGGCTCCTGTGCGGGAGCTGCGGCTCTCCGAAGAGCGGGTGCGGCCTGCGATGGACGCGATTCGGAAGGCGTTTGTAAAGCGCCGAGAGGAACTGGCGGGGAAGGGCGGCGCGCCGGCTCGGGAGGCCATCGAGCGGCTGACGGATCGGGTGGAGAGCGTGCTCGTCTCTTTGCAGCAGCAGGCTTATTTTGCGGGGCTGGAGCAGTACCTGCCTTATCTCGTGCCGGAGACGGTCTGCGCGGTGGACTACCTGCCTGCGAACGCCGTGGTTGTGCTGGACGAGCCGCATCTGATCCATGAGCACTGGGACCGTATTACAGGCGATATGCAGTTGGCGCGGGAGCGGCAGTGGGAGCGCGGCGAGTCGCTCGACATCTTCCCGCATGCCCTGGCCTATAAGGCGGGAATGGCGCGTCTGGCGGCGCATCCGGCGCTGCTGTTATCGCTGCTGGGGCGGCGTGTCGAGGGGTTCGCTGTAAAGCAGACCCTGCGCATCAACTCGACGCCGACCGAGAACTATCGGGGCCGCACGAATGCGCTGGCGGACGAGGTGGGCACCTGGCTCGCCAACGACTGTCGGGTCGTCTTCGTCAGCGATCAGCCCGCCCGTGTGCGCGAAATATGCGCCGATCTGCGCCTGCCCGTGCAGCCGCGCGGCAGCGGAATCGGCGCGAAGGCAGGCCTGCATGTGGAAGAGGGGCGTCTGCGCGCCGGCTTTACGCTCGCCGACCTGCGCCTCTACATTCTCACCGACGCGGAGCTTTTCGGAGCGGCGCGCACCGTCGTGCCCCGGCGCAAAGTGGCGGGCGGCGTGGCGATCTCCTCCGTCCTCGATCTGCGCGAGTTCGACTATGTCGTCCACATGCACCACGGCATCGGGCAGTATCGTGGCCTGGTGAAGCGCACGGTGGACGGCAACCAGCGCGACTACCTGTTGGTGCAGTATCAGGGCGGCGACCGGCTGTTCGTGCCCGCCGATCAGATCGACCGTATCCAGCGCTATCAGGGGGCCGACGGCAACGCTCCGCAGATCAACAAGCTCGGCGGCAACGACTGGCAGCGTACCACCCGCAAAGTCCGGGAGCAGGCGCGCGAGATGGCCGGAGAGCTTATCCGCCTCTACGCGGCTCGGCATGCCGCCACACGCCCCAACTTCGGCCCCGACGGCCCCTGGCAGATCGAGATGGAAGAGGCGTTTCCGTATCAGGAGACGCGCGACCAACTGCGCGCCATTCAGGACGTGAAGGCCGACCTTGAACGCGAGCAGCCGATGGATCGCCTGATATGCGGCGATGTCGGGTTTGGAAAGACGGAAGTCGCCCTGCGCGCCGCGTTCAAGGTCGTTACGGAGGGCAAGCAGGTCGCCGTCCTCTGCCCCACGACCGTTCTGGCCTCCCAGCACCTCACGACCTTCCGCGAGCGCTTCGCCGCCTATCCCCTCAATATCGAACTTCTCAGCCGCTTCCGCACCAAGCAGGAGCAGGCGAAGACCGTGCAGGGTCTGAAGGACGGCACCGTCGATATTGTGATTGCCACCCATCGCCTGCTCAGCAAAGACATCGTGCTCAAGAATCTCGGCATGGTCATCGTCGACGAGGAGCAGAGGTTCGGCGTCGCCCACAAAGAGCGGCTTAAGCAGTTGCGGACGCAGGTGGACGTCCTCACGCTCTCCGCGACGCCCATTCCGCGCACCCTCAGTATGGCCCTTTCGGGGCTGCGGGATATGAGCTTGATCGAAGATCCGCCCGAAGGCCGCATTCCGGTCATGACCTTTGTCCGTGAATACGACGATGAGCTGCTGCGCGATGCGGTTCTGCGTGAGCTGGAGCGCGACGGCCAGATCTACTATGTCCATAACCGCGTCGAGAGCATTCATCATGTCGCGGTCCATCTGCAGCGGCTCGTGCCCGATGCGCGCATTCTCGTTGGGCACGGCCAGATGTCAGAAGACGAGTTGGAGAAGGTCATGGTCGCCTTCTACCACCACGAGGCCGACATCCTGCTCTGCACTACGATCATCGAGAACGGCCTCGACGTCTCCAACGCCAACACCATTCTGCTCGACAACGCCGATCACCTGGGCCTATCGCAGTTGTACCAGTTGCGCGGACGCGTCGGGCGCTCCAGTCGTCAGGCCTACGCCTACTTATTTTATCGTCGCGACAAACTTCTGACCGAGGTGGCGGAGCAGCGTCTGGCCGCGATGAAGGAGTTCTCCGCGCTCGGCAGCGGCTACAAAGTCGCCATGCGCGATCTCGAAATCCGGGGGGCGGGTAATCTGCTCGGCGCGGAGCAGCATGGGGCCATGATCAGCGTCGGCTTCGACCTTTACGCGCAACTGCTCGCGCAGGCCGTGCAGGAGCTTAAAGGCGAGGATATCACCGAAGATATTCTGCCGCCGATGGATATTCCCGTCACAGCCCATATTCCGAACGACTATATCCCCGGTGAGGCGGAGCGCATCTACTTCTACAAGCGCATGAGCGCCGTCCGCTCCGTTCCGGACATCGAGAACCTACAGGCCGAACTCGAAGACCGCTTCGGCGACCCACCGCGCCCGGTCTGGGACGCCCTGGCGATTCTGCGTCTGCGCCTGCGTTGCCAGCAGGCCGGCGTCGCCGCTGTTCGGGGCGAAGCGGCGCAGATCAATATCAAATTTACGCCCGGCATCCGCCTCACGCCGCAGGCTGTGCAACTGCTGACGGTCGGCTTCAAGAACTATCGCTTCACCCCGGACGGCGTACAGATCGCGCTTACCGGCCCCAAAGTCCTGCCCCAGGTCGAAGAGATGATCGCCACCCTGGAACAGGCTTTCGCCTTCGGCGTTCCCGACAAAACCAACAGCGCGGGTAAAACTCCTGTCGGCGCTACGCGAACTCCCGCCCTGACCGCAAGACGCTGATCCCGATCTGGCCGCAAAAAGACGCTGCTTCAAACGGCGAAAAACTGGTAGACATCGCTAAGGATAAAACAAGTATGCAGGAGACGCCGTTGATTGTCGAGACCATCGAGACCGTACAGGTTCCACCGCGCTGGGGCCTGCTGCGGGTGCGCGTAGCGGGCGGACTGGAAGGCTTCGGGGAGTACACGGTCGAGGGGCAGCTCGATGGAACGCAGGCTCTGGTCCATGAGCTCTCCCGCCACTTCATCGGCAAGGACGCGCGGGACCTGAAGCGGCTGGTGCGCGGCGTCTACGACCAGTCCTTCTACCACGGCGGCGCGCACTTCATGAGCGCGCTGGCGGGCATCGAGATGGCGCTGTGGGATATTCAGGGCAAGGCGACCGGTCTGCCGATTCACCGTCTGCTGGGCGGCAAGGTCCGCGATAAGGTGAAGGTCTATCGCTGGGCAGGCGGCAATAACGAATCGCCAGAAGTGGCTGCGGAAGAGGCGACGATGGTCGTGGCGGAAGGCGCGCGGGCGATCAAGATGAACGCCTGTCCTCCCCTGGCGGCCATCGACACGTATGGCGGAATACGCTCGGCAGTCGCCCGCGCCCGCGCCGTGCGGGAGGCGGTCGGCCCCGACATCGACATCGCGTTCGATTTTCACGGGCGCTGCAACGTGCCGATGGCGCGGCGGCTGGTGCGGGAGCTGGAGTTCGCCAATCCGCTGTTCTACGAGGAGCCAGTTCGGCCGGACTATAACCGCTGGCTGCCGGGGATCGCCGCACTGACTCATGTTCCCATCGCGACCGGCGAGCGGATGTTCACGGTGGCGGAGTTCTCCGACGTAGTCGCCAATCAGGGCGCGCACATTCTCCAGCCCGACCTCGTCCACGTCGGCGGCATCTCCAACGCGGCGGAGGTGGCGGCGCTGGCCGAGGCGAACGGCCTCGCCCTCGCGCCGCACTGTCCGCTCTCTCCCATCGCCTTCATGGCCTGCCTGCATGTCGTGGCGCAGTCCCGTGCGGGCTGGATTCTGGAGTGGGCCAAAGGCATCCACTACAACGCCAGCGGTGCTACCGGGACTGTCGATCCCTGGCTGCGCTTCATCGTGGAGAGTGACTGGCCCCTATTCGAAGTGGATGCGACCGGCCATCTCCCCATCTCCGACCGGCCGGGCCTGGGCGTACAGATCGACTGGGCCGAGGTTGAGCGCGCCGCAAAAGTCGGCGCCACCTGGCGCGATGTCGAGATGTTCCTCCCCGACGGAACCAAAGCCAACTGGTAAGGCCCTGAACTCTCTCTACCAGCGCAGTAGATGCGCGTCGAAGACGGGGCCTTCGACGCAGGCGAGAGCGTTGCGGGCGCGCAGGGGGTGTTCTGGGGCGTGCAGCGAGACGACACAGCCCTGGCACAGGCCGATGCCGCACGGCATGGAGGTTTCGATGGAGAGTTGGCAGGGCAGACCACGGGCGAGAGCGATGTCGCCGACCGCGCGCAGCATCGGCATCGGGCCGCATGAGTAGAGGTGGGTGGGAGTTGCATCGTCGTCGAGCAGGCGTGTCAGCAACTCGGTGGCGAGTCCGCGAGAGCCTTGCGAACCGTCGTCGGTAACGGCCTGCAGCACTATGTTGAGGTTACCGAACTCCGTCATGCCCACCAGCAGGTCACGGGTGCGGGCGGCATTGACCACGACAACCTGTGCGGGATCGATGCCCGGCGTCCGGCTCAACTCATGCGCCAGAAAATAGAGTGGGGGCGCGCCGATGCCGCCCGCGATCAGGATATGACGACCCACTTCGCCGACCTGCCAGCGATAGGGCTTGCCAAGCGGCCCGAGCAAGGAGACCGTGTCTCCCGCCCGCTTCTGCGCCAGAGCGCTTGTGAACGATCCCCGCGCCAGGTAGAGCACACTGCAGGTCCCCGCCGCGCGATTGACGCGATACAGGCTGAACGGCCGCCGCAGCAGAGGTGCATAGTTCTCTCCGAACAACAGCTCCAGAAACTGCCCCGGCTGCGCCGATGCGGCAATGGCAGGAGCCTCGAAAACGATTTCGAACTCCTGCCCGATAACTCGCTCATGGGAGAGCACTCTGGCTTCCACATCGAAGCGCGGCCCGATTGTCGAAACAGCATTTTCCATAGCGATCAGTGTACCCTATAGCCCCAAAGCGGACAAGACGCGCTATTTCGATGTTCGGTGCAGATGCAGAATGGTCGCCCCATCGGGCGGCGCGGTAAGAGTCACGGTCAGGCGATGCCATCCGGACTGCACGACGCTGAGCGATGTCTGGCTTCGGGCGTGCAGGCCAGGGTCGGCGGACTGCCAGGAATTGATCGCCCCTTCGGCGCGCACGGCATACTCCCCGTGCAGCAGGTAGGCGGTGATAATCGCCGTTTTGTTGTCGGCGGAGAGATTGGCAAGATGCAGTGTCTCCGCCGGCGCCTCCGTCAGCGACTGCACCGCTCCCCGCAGAAAGTCCGACGCATGGACGAAATCACCGGCCTGAGACGGGAGGGTGCAGGCGCGAATGTCCTGCAGTTGGCGGCTGCCGTAGAGCGTGTCGAGATAGAGCAGGAGGCCGATATAGGTGTCCATCCCTTCGGCATCGCGCTTTGTCAGTTGGCGGGCGTCCGGGCCGTCGCGGGTGAGGCGGCGCAGCAGCGGCGTGACCTGGAGAGCGACGTAGGTGTCGAGCAGATCGAGCGTCAGGAACGGCAGGGCCTCGGCCTGAATACGGCCCGCGTGAAGATCGGTCCAGAGCCACTTCAAGAACAGACGTTCGCCCAGAACGCCGTTGGAGTCGTCCTCGGGAGCGGTAAAGCCGACGGCACCCGGCACCAGCGCAAAATGCCCGTATTCGTGCGCGACTTCCCGGCCCCACTCGACGGCGCGGCGGTCGGCAGACAGGTCATAGAAATAGATCTGGTCTTTGAACTGCTCTCCGCCTGTGTCGGGCGAGAGGCCGCGCTCTACGCGCCGGGTCATCCAGACGGCGACGGTCTGATAACGGCCGGGATGATCGATTCGCAGATGAGACTGCACCTCGCCTCGGAGCAGAAGCAACAGACGGGCGACACGCTTTGCCGTCGGCAGGGCTTCGGCGTCCGGCACATGCACCACAAAGCGGCGCGAGTAGGTGGTGACGCTGTCACTGCCGGGGGACTTGCGGGCGATATAGGCGCAGCAGGTGGCGCGGTACGGCTGATTATAGCGGGTATCGAAGATAGGATCGTGGGCGCGCACGGTCAGGAGCAGGCCGGGAAAAGGGCCGTCCAAGGTCTCTTTCTCCGCCTGGATGCCTGCCAACTGCCCCGATACCAACTCCGTGGGCGGCAGGGTATCGTCAGCCTGTGATCGAAGCGACGGCAGCAAAAGCCCAAGGCACATCGCAAAAAAAAGCGGTCGGAAGAGAACGCGAAAATATCGCCGCATAGAAGTGCATTCCTTACATCTCAATGGTTTACATCTCAATAGTTCGTCCGTGGGGTTGGACAGAGCGTGGTCTTTGTTAATACGCAGGTCAGGGGAGGAGAAATTCCGCGTTCGCTCAATTGCCGGAGCAGGAGAAGCGGGTTTTCGCACCGAATTCAGGCGGCATGGAGATTCAAAACGAAACAACCGTGGGAGAGCCGCTGACAGTTCCCGTGCATGTCGGCACGATGGGCTGGAGTTACGCCGACTGGAACGGCCCCTTCTATCCTGCTGCAGGCCCCGGACGACAGGCGATTACGCTCTACGCGCGGGCCTTCGGCGCGGTGGAGATCGACTCGACCTTCTATGGCACCCCGCGCGAAACGACGGTGCGCCAGTGGTACGACTCAACGCCGCCCCACTTCGTCTTCTGCCCGAAAGTGCCGCGCCTCCTTACCCACGACGCCGGACTGCAGAAGGTTGGCCCTCCGCTGGAGGAGTTCGTGGCGACGATGGCGCTGCTGCGCGAGAAGCGCGGCCCAATGCTGATTCAGATGCCGCCGAGCTTTACACGCGAACAACTGCCCGACCTGAAGGCGTTTTTGCCCCTGCTTACGCAGCTTTCGGACAAGACGGCGCAGTTCGCCATCGAGTTCCGGCACCGCTCGCTTGTCGGGACGGATGTGGGCGACCTGCTGGCGGAACACGGCGTCGCGCTGGTCGCCGCCGACTATCCCGCCATGCCGAAACGCCTGGAACTGACCGCCGATTTTACCTATCTGCGGCTTATCGGCAGACACGGCGCCTACGACCATCATCGCGAGGTCCAGGCCGACCGTACGGTCGAGATCGCGCGCTGGACCGACGCACTGCGCGCCAATCAGTCCCACCTCAAGGCCATGTACATATTCTGCAACAACGACTACCAGGGGTATGCCCCGGCCACCGTCAACAGTGTGCGGCAAAACCTGGGCCTCGCCCCCTCCGAAAAGCCCCCGGAAACGCAGGGAACTCTCTTCTAGCGCCTCAGCGAGAGGCCGCAGGGTGACGCGCTTCCCAGGCGTTCATGCGGGCGATCTCTTCTTTGAGGAACTTGTTGTCGGTGAAAGGCTCGACCCCGTAGCGGTACCACCAGACGCGGCCCTGTTTGTCGAGGAGCAGGGTGGCATGGAGTTCCCTGTTTTCGAAGTCGTCGAAGGCTTTGCAGCGCTTCGCTGCAGCGTGCTTCGTGTCGGAGAAGAGCCGCAGAGGATAGGCAGGATTTGCTGCAAGAAAGGTCTTGTTGGCCTGCGGACTATCCGAACTGACGGCGGCGATGTCGGTATCGAGGGCAGCGAAAGCCGATTTCTCTTTGCCGAGGGCGGCCAACTGCAGGGTGCAGGCCGGGCAGGTTCCGCCCAGATAGTAGACGAGCAGGAGATTGCGTCCTCGCAGCGCGGAGAGTCGGGTCGGCTTGCCCTCCGGGCCTGTAAGGGTGACATCGGGGGCGGGGAAAGGCTGCCACTCCGCAGGGCCGAAGCGCTGCAGCTCGGCGGAAGGAACGTAAGGGGTCGGGAATGGCGACCGTACGCTGCACGCGGGATCGGATTCGAGGTCGAGCGCCTTGACGCGGCGCAGGGCTGGCAGGTCGCTGTCGGCATGCCGCCAGACGTCTGCGAGCTTCGCATACTGCTCCAGCGCCTCCGGGCGTCGCCCCTCCGCGACGAGGGCCTCTGTGAGCATAGCGATTCCGAAGCCGTTCTCCGGCTCCCGCTTCAGTCCCGTGAGCAGGACGGCCTCGGCCTCCTGCGGCCGTTTCGCGGTCAGATAGGCCCAGGCCAGCGATTCGTAGACCGGACGCGGATAGTTGATGGGATCGCCGTGTTGAAAGCTCTTGTCCTCCATCGCCAGCGCCTTCTTCAGCATCTCGATACCTTCCGCTGCCTTGCCATCCTGCACCGCGAGCCGGCCGCGCATCTCCAGGCGAGCGGCGTTCTGCATATCCCCGGTGAGGTCGAGTTTGGCAAGATCGGCCCCGTGGCGACGCGCGCCGACGAGATCGCCTTTGCCCAGAGCGGCCAGCCCTTGCGCATAGGAGAGCCAGAGGCGATCAGAGGTCGCCTCCGTCCAGCCATGCTCCTTGTCGTTGAGAATATCGTCCCAGCGTTCGCCACGGACGCGTTCTCGCAGCAGATTGAATCGGCCCAGGTTAAAAGAGCGTCCCGGATTGAACTGCGGATCACGCGGCGTGTCGCGCAGTTCTATGGCCAGCCGAATGCCTTCGCGGATTCGGCCGGTATAGCCGATGGTGCCGAGCAGAAAGTCCTGGTTATGCAGGAAGTCCCAGGTTTCGAAGGGCATCTCGCCCACTTCGGCGCAGTAGCGTCGTTCCGAGCGCGTGGCCGCCTCCATCGATTCTGTCGCCTTCACGAACATGCCGAGTCGGGCATAGATATGGCCCGGCATGTGGAGGGCATGTCCGATGGCGGGCGCGGCCTTCGCGTAGCTGAGGCAACTGTCCAGCGCCGCGTCGGCGTTCTCCCCGTCCCACATGTGGATGCGATAGTGATGCGCGGCAGGATGCAAAGGGTTTTTGGCGATCACTTCCCGCAGCAGGGCGTCGATGGCGACCCGGAAGGAGGAGTCCCCCTGCTCGCTGTGCAGCACCCAGGCCAGCATCGCCTTTGCCTCGACATCGTCGGGGTAGGCCCGCACCAGCGCTTCCAGCGCGTGAATGTTCGCGTTGGTATTGGCCTTGGCGTCGCCATTCTGGAAGGTGATCGCCAGGGCGTCGATGTAGCGGCGCTCGCGGTCGGTGACCTTGCTCTCCCGGTCCTGCGCAAATTTAAGAAACTCCTTGCCGCGTGTGCTGTCGGCCATCGCCATGCCCCAGTAGGCCATCGCGCAGTCCGGATCGAGCTTGGCAGCCGTACGGAAGGCGCGCTCCGACTCGAACCAGGAGAACGAGTAGAGGTAGTTGATGCCCTGATCGAAAAACTTCTGTGCTTCCGGCCTGGTGGTCGTGACGGGGAAATGAACGTTGCCGATCCCCTTCATCAGCCGCGACTGCTGGCGCGGCCCCTGATCGAACGCGCCGCCAAGCATGGAGTGGCTCCGATCCGGCACCTCCGGCCCCGGCTTCTGCACTGGCCGCGACAGCGCGTTCTTGCCCGGATCATAGCGTGTCTGCGCCAGACCCAAATGCCCTGCCGCACACAGCGCCAGAGCCGCAGCAATGCCTCCCAGCCGGTAATGGAAACGCCCCATATCTCTTCTCCTCGGCACTACTCCGGTATTCCGGCTTGCAACCCGCATGTACGAAACAGTTAACTTGCTGCCCTGTACGTTTCTTGACGTTTAGACTACAGAGCAGCCGAAGATAAACTTTGGCTGCCCCATTGGGTACCTTTCAGTTAACAAGAAAGGAAGGTGCCCACATGGATTTTAGCACACTTACCGACTTCCGGCGCAAGACCTAGGCCTGCTTTGGA
>JBBQPO010000045.1:0-28456 GCA_038217285.1 Chthonomonadales bacterium | reverse complement strand
TATGCGGCGCTCCATACGGATCTGACACCGCCCATGAAAAAAACATATGACTCAGACACCGTTGCGGCCTACCAGACGGCCCAACAGACCAATCGCGAAGCGGTTCGAACGATCAACGCGACGGGAGCCGAGCAGCGCTCTGCGGATCACACGGCGGCGGAACATGAGCGCGAAGCCCGCCGTGATGACACCAGTTCCGGCCTGCTGGGAAGCGCCGTCACCGCCGTTGAGAATGAGGCCGACCGTATTCAGACCGCAGTTCAGAATCAGTCCGACAAAGTTGCGACCGGTGTTCAGAATACCGCAGATCGCCTCAAGTCTCCGTAGAGTTCTGGTCGCATCATGAGAAAAGGGCCGGGGAACCGTCGAGTTCCCCGGCCCCTGGCATTTAGAGCGACCTTTCAGCGACGGGCGCAGGCATAGAGGCGCGTGTAGAGCGATTCTGAGAGCTGACTGATCACGACGCGATGGTGTGCAGAAGAGGCATGAATGAAGTAGCCATTGCCGATATAGAGACCGGTGTGGGAGATAGAGGCGTGTCCGAAATAGATACGATCTCCCGGCTGGAGCTGGTCCGGCGTGACCGGCAGTCCCATCCCGACCTGTTCGGCGGCAGTACGCGGCAGAGCACAGCCGCACGTACCAAAAACATTCTTCATGAAGGCGGAGCAGTCCAGCCCACTCGCCGTATTGCCTCCCCAATGATACGGAACGCCCAGGTAACGATAGGCTTCCCGAATGAGCCGCTGCGAATCGCCCTGAAAGTAGGCTCCCGCTGTCCGCGAGTAAGAGTCGGATCCCCCCCCAAACGACGGCATCGCGTTCGAACCCGACATGACCGCCTGAGAGTCTAACAGAGTTACCGCGCTCCTGGGCAGCCAGCCCACGGAGCTATCCGCCATGAGAACCCCGTACCACTCCCCCGCGTCCTCTTCGATAGCGACGTAAGTTCCGGCCGGAGCGGTCGTCAATTTGGCCGCGCGGGTGCTTTGAGTGCGATAGATCGACGTGAAATTCGTCAGCTCGCCCAATCGCCCAACGACGCGGTCCGCCTTGCCTCCGCGAGACGGCATACGGAAGCCGCCTGAGGAGAAGCTACTGCTGCGTGTCTGCTGGCGAGTCATGGTCAACTGCCTGGCCGCTTCTATGGTGGCCGCTTTCTGCCGTGCACGCTCCGCCGCTCGCTGCTCGACGGCAGCCTGGGAAGGAGGCAGTTCCAGGGTCAGCGTATCGTCCGCGTAGGCAGGCCGCACCGGCGTCAGAATCGACACCACCCCCAACAGAATGAGCCAGCGAAAGCGCAAGGTCTTACTCCTCACAGGACGAAATCCCCCTTTGGGAAGGACTCTCGTCACAGAAATGGCCGATCAAAATTCTTGCTTCGAACAGTGATTCAAGGCGATAATGGAGGCGAACAAGGTTTTTGAGCATAACAGTCGCTCAAAAAAGGGTGTTCTGGCGGGAAGTTCGACGGCATGCACCGCAATTCCTCCCCACCGGAACAATAATCAAAAGGCTTTGGGCGTTCACGAGAATTAAGGGATATCATCCCTCTCTACGCCCCCCCCCCCAAATCCTTCGTGCGGAAGGAAAGGATTTCGGCGGATCGTCCTTCGGACGGAGCGATATGAGAACTGGGGCCTTCCTCTTAAACGCGCAGCAATGAATTTATGAAGGGTTTAGAGTAGGGCGGAAAGGATTCGCCAACAGGTTCAATCGTTGTTGTACTCCATGGACGTCTTATTGATTCTCAGACCTTGTAACGAGCCGGAAAAGACATGTTCGGCAAAATGGTACCTTTCGGCTATAGATCGGCGGCGACTGTTACCCCATCTGGCGGCGGTCCTAATGCGCTAGCGCTAGGGGGATGGCGGCAAGGTCGACGTAAAGTGGTACTGTCCCGATCCGACCACGAACATCGCCGACTTTCCTTCCATCCCCTGGAACTGAACGCCCCGGACGAGGTAAGCAGGCTGGCCAGACCCTTCTTGCACCTCTTGTTTGGAAGCGGCGGGCATGTAGACTGTGGCCCTCGTGTTTACCGGAACAGTCACATCCAGTACAAAGAGCGCGCCTTGCACCCGCCAATGGGTTGTGATCGTCCCATAAACACAGCGGTAAGAGGCGCTCGCGGAATTGAGGTCCGCACCGCCGGGTCTGGGCTGAACAATAAACCTTTTGTAGCCGGGGTACTCAGGGTCTGGAGCGATGCCGCCGATTGTACGGTACAGCCAATCGCCACAGGAACCTAAAGCGCAGTGATTAAGCGAAAAGGGCCCGTTCGGAAACGATCCGTCCGGCGCGATGACATCCCACGTCTCCCAGATGGTTGTCGTTTTGTGCGACATCATGTAGCCCCATGACGGCTGCGTCGTCTGCTCCAGAACACTGTAAGCGAGGTCGATACGGCCGATCCGGGTCAGGGTGGGCAGGAGCCACTGTGTTCCCACAAATCCTGTGGTGAGATGGTTCTGATGCCGCGCTACATTCTCCGCCAGTTTGTCGCCGGCGGGCCCCCGCAGAGCGTCTGGTAATAATCCGATGTGCAGCGCCATAACATAGGAGGTCTGGCTGCCATTGCCGACAACGCCATCCGGCTGAACAAATTTCGTGATGAACGCCCTTTTGATAGCGCTGAACAACAAGGCGTACTTTCGGGCATCATCCGCGTGGCCGATAGCTGCGGCTATGAGGGACAGTTGCCTGGTGTCATAAGCGAAGTAAGCTGTCGCGATTAGGTCCTGCGGCGTGCCCTCGCCCGCGCTCTTCCAGTCCCCTGGCGCCGAGACGCCGCCGTTTGTGATCAGACCGGGACTCTGCGACTGGAGGAAGTCGATCCACTTCGTCATGCCCGCGTAACTTGCGCGGAGAATGTCCGTGTCGCCATAGCTCTGCCACAACACGAACGGCACGTTGACGCCGGCGTCTCCCCAGCCGCCGCCCGTGCCGCCGGAATCACCGGAGTACCAGCCCGGAGCGGCATTTGAGAACTGGCCGTCCGCCAGCATGTCGCGTTCCCACTTCCCGTAGAATGAGGCCATGTCGAAGTTGAATGCGGCGCTCGAAACGTAAAAATTCGCGTCTCCTGTCCAGCCCAGCCGTTCCGAGCGCTGCGGGCAGTCCATGGGTACGGACATATACGCGTCACGCCCGGACCACTGCAGGTCCGATTGAAGCTGGTTGATAAACGCGCTGGACGTGTGCAGACTGCCGATATGGGGGACATCGGTGCCGTAGACCACACCGGCGACATCGCTCAGGGAAGGCTTCGCAGCCGCCCCGCTTATTTCGATGTATTGAAAGCCATGAAACGTGAACTCCGGCTGATATACGGCTATCCTCGAGGCGCCGAATGTGTAACGGTCAATCGCCTCCGCCCGTGCTCCTGGAATTCCAGGCGACTTGAGTGTGATCAGGTTTAGAGTGCCATCAGGATTCAGCACCTCACCCTGCCGGACCGTGATCGTTGTCCCTGGCTGCCCCTGGATACGAACCCGCGCGACGCCGGTAATGTCCTGGGGAAGCTTGTAGAGATACACCCCGGGCTGAGGCTGCGTGACCGCCTCCGCAGGCACTACCTGGATCGCGCGCACCGGCGGGTCTATTTGCGCGACCATTTGTACGCGGCTCGGCAGGGTCACGATGCCCGCAGTCTGCCAGGCAACATCGTTAAACCCGGCATGGTCCCAACCAGGGTGTTCCCGCCGGGCATCGTAGGTTTCTCCGTCCAGGTTGTCTGCCTGAACGACCGGGCCTGCGGCGAACTTCCAGGAGCCATCACTCAAGACAACCTGCTGCGACCCATCGACATACTGAACATGCAACTCCGCGAAAAATGCAGGACTATCGCCCCCGTATTGGTTCGGTCCAAACCAGGCGATATTCCCACAATACCACCCCGGCGCGAGCTGCGCGCCGATCGCGTTGCGGCCGCGCTTCAGCAGGCTGGTAACGTCGTAGCATTGGTATTGGACACGCCGGTAATAATTTGTCCAGCCGGGCGCATAGTAGCGATCTCCCACCCGCCTACCGTTGAGGGTCGCCGAGTAGATACCGAGCGCGGAAGCGTACAGCCAGGCGCGTCGAACCGGCTGCGTCAGCGCGAATTCATGCCGCAGCATCGGTGTTCGTAGGCTGCCGGTCCCCAGCATGGCCTCCGCATTGGTGACGGTCAGGCCACTCGGGCCAATGACGCCGGCACTGAACGCATTGTTCCGACTGGCGACAAAATGATCCTCATAGAGCGCTTTTCCCGAAGGGACTGTCACGCGCAGACTGCGGAATGTCGCCGCTTCCGTGGGCGAAGCGCGAAAGCCAATCGACCCACTGCCGCGTTTGTCGTCTGCGGTCGTATCGATCAAGTGTCCGTCGAGGTAGGTGGTGATTGTGATTCCCAGAGCAACGATACGCAGCAAGTGCGGCTTCTGGAAGTCGGCATTGGTATAGCCGTTTCCCAAAGGAATGTTTTTTAGGACCTTATAAACACCGTTGATCCGCACATGCGGACGGAAAGTCGGCTGAGCGCCCGCCGTACTGATTTGCCACATGTAGGCGTTCCCCGGTCCGTCCGCGCGGAAATACACGGACGCGGCCTCACGCTGTATGGTAAACGAGGTTTCTACTGTGACATCACGCCATCGCCGTTCCCGCGCGGCCGCACCGATCCACTTCGCCTTCCACTCCGACCGTAACAGGATGCCCATGCTCCAGTGCGCGGTCGCGCTCCACGGCGAGGGCCGCCCCGCCTGATCCCAAACTCTAACGCGCCAGAAGCACGGCATGTTGGACTGAAGCGGCCGTCCCAAATACCTGATTTCCACGGATTGGTCGGAAACAACTTTAGACGAATTCCACAGATCAGCGCCGCGCGCGAGTCGCTGAGCACTGGAAGCGACCTCCACCTGATACGCACTCTGGCTCTGCCACCGAAGCGCCGGCGTGCGGCTTTGGGAGAACCAGCTCAAATTCGGATGCGGATAGTCGATGCCCAGAGGGTCGGTTTCATGCGCGCAGCGCAGGTGCGCGGGCCGCAGCGGCGACACAGAAGGCCCGGCCGCATAAGTTCTCGACGAACAGACGGTCAAAAATAGGCTTGCGAAAACCAGAAGCCGTGCGGTGAAACGCAGTACAGTCTTGCCGCGAAGTTCTTCCCTGAATTTGTCTGTCGCGCGCCCTAAAAAGTCGATCTTGGTCATACTCATTTGCGTTCTTTCGGCAGCCAATTTCACATCCGTGGATCTGTGGTAGTTGGTAAAAGTCCCTTGTACGCCAGGTTTGCGATGTTCGTTCGTCGATTCCAAAGGAGGTGAAGATGGCTTGGAGCGGACAGGCCAACGAAAGCAGCGTGATGACCTGAACCATGGTTTCGGGGGATTTATTTTGCCGTCAAAGAGCGTTCCTCGCGTGAATCGGAATGTCTGCTTGCAAGTGAGGCATCAGAAACGTTGTTGGAGACTATCGTGGACACAAATTTTGTCGTGGCTGCGCAAACATCTTGACGGACAGTCGTTTTTTTCACAGAATAGGAAGTGTGGGTTCGGCGACCTCGCAAAGCAGATATGGTAATCTACTTTGTGAATTCGCCGAACCTACTTTCGTTTGGTAACCCGCTTTCATCGGATAGTGTAGTCCTATCGTTGTCGCTCGCTACCTTGCATATTGTATTCTTCTATCGCGCCGACGCTTGCGCTCGTCGCGCCTGTATCCATCGCAAACGACGGCATTCAATCCGTTGCCGGGGACGTATGCAAGAGCGTTTATCTCTTGCTGAACTGGAAGCCGCGACGGGCCTTCTTGCGACCGTATTTTTTGCGCTCTTTGACGCGAGGATCGCGGGTCAGCAGACCGGTACGGCGCAGGCGGGGCCGGTTCTCGGGATCGACCTCCAGCAGCGCTTTGGCGATGCCGTGTCGTATGGCTCCGGCCTGACCGGACAGCCCGCCGCCGTTGCACTTGGCAATGACGTCGAAGCGACCGACCGTCTCCGTCACATCGAACGGCTGCTGCACGATCTGTGACAGCACGGCGCGTCCCAGGTATTTGGCTCCTGGGCGCTCGTTGATGGTTACCGTTCCGGTTCCCGGAACGATCCAGACACGGGCCGTCGCATTTTTGCGATGTCCGGTGCCGTAGTAGCGAGTGCGAGTTACGTCAGACACGCTTATTTGTCTCCTCTGTCTTGAACGCCGCCGGTGAAGGTGACGGGCTGCTGCGCCTCATGGGGATGCACGGAGCCTTTATAGACTTTTAGCTTCTTGATGACAGCGTCGCCCAGCTTGTTGTGCGGGACCATGCCACGCACCACACGCCGAATCGCCTCTTCCGGCCTCTTGTCCAACTCCTGCTGACGTTGGATCGACTTCAGCGCGCCTGGCCAGCCGGTATGGTGGTAGACCGTTTCCGTGCCTTTGTTGCCGCCGGTAATGGCGACCTTCTCCGCATTGATGATAATGACGAAGTCGCCGGTGTCCACGTGCGGTGTGAAGATGGGCTTATGCTTGCCGCGCAGGATACGGGCAGCGTCTACCGCCAGGCGTCCCAGCGGCTTGTCGGTCGCGTCCATCACGTACCAGACGCGCTCTTTCTCCATATCTTCGGGACGTGCCGAGATGGTTGTTTTCATAGTTTTTCCCCGGTAGTTTCCTCGCCGCGCTCCAGAGCGGGATCGGCGACTCTGCGATGTCGAGCGTAGTCTTTACGCTCCCCGTATCGTACCCGCAGCAGACAGAGGCCCTGTGCAGGCGCCGAGAACCCTGCCTGTCTGCGGTCTTGTGATTGGATGATAGATAGGATGTCGTCCGGGTCACGCTTGCCCGTTCCGACCTCCATGAGTGTGCCGACGATATTTCGCACCATGCCGCGCAGAAAGGCGTTGGCCTCGATGCGAACGATCACGAAATCGCGATGACGCCCAACGTTCAGTTGCAGGACTTCGCGCTTCGAGACCTTCTCGGGATCGTGCTGGTTGGCGAAAGCCCGAAAATCCTGCTCTCCCAGAAGCAGACGGGCCGCCGCGCGCATACGTTCCACCGCGAGCGGCTCCAGGCAGAGCGCGCTGTATCGCCGCCATAAGGCGGAGGGTACGCGCCGGTTCAGGATCAGATACGAGTAGACACGCGACGAAGCCGAAAAACGGGCATCGAACTCCGTGTCCGCTTCCGTCACCTCGCGAATGGTGATGTCCGGCGGCAGTGTCTTGTTCAGCGCCAGCGCCATTCGGTCCAACGGAATCCGCGTCTCTACCCCGAAGCTGACGACCTGCCCCAGCGCATGCACTCCCGCATCGGTGCGCCCCGCGCCCGACAGACGCAGGGTCTGCCCGGTGCGAATCGCGATCGCGCGCTCCAGTTCGCCCTGCACGGTGCGGGTTTCGTGCTGCCACTGAAACCCGGCGAAGTCCGTGCCATCGTACTCTACAATCGCCTTGAAATGCCTCACCGTCACTCCTCGAACTCTCTCCTCCTCGCGGTTCACGCGAAGGGGAGAGCGCTTGCAGGCGGGAGGTTATTTATGACGTCGGCCCAGGCCGAACAGTCCGCGGCGTCCGGTCGTGGTCTGCGGCACTTCCGGCTCGACCACGGCGTCCGGCTCTTTACCCTCAACGAACTCCAGCAACACCAGGGGTGCGCCGTCTCCGCGTCGGAAACCGATCTTAATGATACGTGTATAGCCGCCGGGCCGCTCCATGTAGCGCGGAGCGATGACCTCGAACAGGCGCGGGACGACGTAGTAGGGGTTCCGAGCGATCTTCATTCCGCCCTTCGGCCCACCCGGCACCCGCACGAACTCATCGATGTTGCTATCGACATAGCGGCGCACCTGACGACGCGTGTGGAGGCGCATCGGGACGGTAGCTTCGGTGCCGCCTTTGCGCGCCATCGTGACCAGCTTCTCCACGATGGGCCGCACCTCTTTGGCACGGGTCTCGGTAGTGACGATACGGTCGTAGAGCAGCAGGCTGCGCGTAAGACCTTTGAGGAGTGCGCGGCGTTGGTCGCTCGGCAGTCCGAATTTGCGGTGCGCCTTTCGGTGACGCATAGTCTGTATCCTCCACGGCAGGGGGAGAGGAGAGGAGTGGCCTCGCTAGTCGCGAAGCAGTTACTCAGTCTCCCGGCCTGTCGTTATTCGCTTTCGGTATCAGGTTCGGCGTCGCTATCGTCTTCATCGAGGTTGATCGTGGTGCCACCCCTCAGAATCAGGCCCAGCGCAGTCAGTTTTTCGCGCACTTCGGTCAGCGATTTGCGTCCGAAGTTGCGAATCTGCATCAGATCATTTTCGGTATAGTGCACCAGATCCGGAACCGTCAGAATGTTGGCTTTCTTCAGACAGTTGTAGGTGCGAACCGAGAAATCGAGCTCCTCGATGCGGATGTTGGGCGCGGGCGGGCCTTCGAGTCCCGGTGGCAGCAGATCGCCTGGCGTCTGCCCACCGCTGACCGGCCGAAAGCCCTCGAACAGCTTGAAGTAGCTGACCAGAATTTTGGCCGCCTCGCTGATCGCGGTTTCCGGAGTGATCGTCCCATTCGTCCAGACCTCCAGCACCAGTCGTTCCAGGTTGGTATTCGACTGAACGCGGGTCTGCTCGACGATATAGTTCACCTTGCGGACGGGCGTAAACGCCGCTCCCATGGGAATCGTGCCGATATTCATCAGGCTGCGCCGTTCGAGACGGTCGGGCAGGACATAGCCCTTGTTGATCTCGATGGTCAGCTCGATGGAGAGGGTCGATTCGCTGTCGTTGATCGTGGCCAGATAGACCTGCGGATTCACGATCTCGACGTCACTGGGACAGTCGACATCGGCTCCGGTGACAACGCCCTCCCCTTTACGGTCGATCCGAATGGTCTTCGGCTCTTTGGGATCCCCTTGCGAAAGCACACGGATGTTCAGCCCCTTGAGGTTGAGCAGCAGTTCCGTCGTATCTTCTTTAACACCCGGTATAGTCGAGAACTCGTGCATGACCTTGTCGATCTTGACATAGGTGATCGCCGCGCCGGGAATGGACGAGAGCAGCACACGCCGCAGCGAACTGCCAAGCGTTGCGCCATAGCCACGTTCCAGCGGCTCGATGACGAACTTCCCGTAGGTAGCCCCCGTATCGAGCGTCTGCACGTTCTGTAGAGTCAGTTCCATGAATTCCTACTCTCCTGTTTATCGAACCGCGCAGGCCGACAAAGCGGCGTCGGTTCCTGCCGGTGCGCACCGATCAGCGCGAATAGAACTCAATGATGAGCTGTTCACGGATATCGCGGACATCGCCGCTCGCTTTAATCTCTTCCAGACTCGGAACGGCGACGATGCGACCTTCCAGCGCCTGCGGGTTCACATCGAGCCAACCCGGAACCGAACGCTTCAGCACACGTTCGCGGGCCAGTTTTATGCCTTCGTTACGCGCCATGGTCTCATGGACCCCGATGACATCTCCCGGCTGCAAAATGTAGGAGGGGATGTTCATCCGGTGGCCATTGACCGTAAAGTGGCGGTGCGTGACCATCTGGCGAGCCTGGGCGCGCGAAGCGGCGAAGCCGAGCCGATAGATGACGTTGTCCATGCGCGTTTCGAGCAACTGCAACAGGTTTTCACCGGTGACACCTGGGCGGCGCAGGGCCTCGCTCAGGTAGTTGCGGAACTGGTTCTCCAGGACACGGTAGATGCGGCGCAGCTTCTGCTTCTCGCGCAACTGATGCCCGTATTCCGTGGTCTTCTTCTGATAGGTGGGCAGGCCATGCTGGCCCGGCGGCTTGTTCCGCCACTGGGTCTTACCGTCTCGACTCGTCTTGTCGAGTGTACAGCGCGTGAAGCACTTGTCGCCTTTGAGGTAGAGTTTGACTCCCTCGCGTCGACACTGGCGACACCGTGGATCGTGATTATCAGCCATTCTGAAACGATGCTCCTTGTGGTTCGATGATCGTTGCCACGAAGTAACGGGACGAGCGAGGCGTTTGCGCCGTTCGTCGCCGGGTGTTTACACGTCTTGAGACGCTTCCTCCACCGCTGCTCCGTTGGAAAACATTACACACGTCGTCGCTTGGGCGGACGACAGCCATTGTGCGGGATCGGGGTCACGTCCTTGATGAGCGTGATCTCCAGCCCGACGCCCTGAAGCGCGCGAATAGCCGTTTCACGGCCAGCGCCCGGTCCCTTGACGAAAACGTCTACGCGTCGCAGGCCATGTTCCTGCGCGGCGCGGGCCGCCTTCTCCGCCGCGATCTGTGCGGCGAACGGGGTGCCTTTGCGCGTGCCCTTGAACATCCCGACGCTGCCTGCGCTGGCCCAGGAAATGACCGCGCCCTGCACATCGGAAATCGTTACGATCGTGTTATTGAAGGTGCTCTGGATATGGGCGATACCCTGAACAATGTTCTTCTTTTCGCGGGACTTCTGCTTGCTTGCGCCCGGTTTGGTTGTCTGTTTGTTTGCCATAGTGTCGCTCTCCTACTTCTTCGCCTTCTTCTTGCCCGCAACAGTGCGCTTCGGCCCTTTGCGGATACGGGCGTTGGTTTTCGTCCGCTGACCACGTGCCGGAAGGCCGCGCCGATGACGCATACCCCGGTAGCAGCCGATCTCCATCAAGCGGCGAATGCTGAGTTGGAACTCGCGGCGCAGGTCACCCTCCACCCGATATTCTCGCTCCAGAATTTCGCGTACCTTGGCCGTCTCCGTCTCTGTCAGCTCACGTACCCGGGTAACCGGGTCGATGCCTGCGTCCACGACGATCTTTTTGGCACTGGGTAAGCCAATTCCGTAGATGTAGGTGAGCGCGTATTCGATTTTCTTATCGCGTGGCAGGTCCACGCCAGCAATACGTGCCAAACCGCTCCTCCTTCGGGACGGGGCGAACTCCGCATAAGCGCAGATGACCGGTCGGTCACCTGCCTCAGGCAGCGCTCACGCCTAACCCTGTCTTTGCTTGTGTTTGGGGTTGGTGCAGATGACCCGCACAACGCCCTCCCGTTTGATGACTTTACACTTCTCGCAGATTTTCTTAACGGATGCTCGCACTTTCATATCACACCTCCGATGCTTTGCAATTCCACTCGCCGAACGACAGTTGATACGGGCGAGCGCCAACCCGGATGGGTAAAGACACACAAAAAGAGGGTCAGCAGAGGAGGAAACCGTTCTCCTCCGCCTCCCGTAAATCCGTTTCGAGTTCTCCTCGCCAGGTTACGATTTGTAGCGATAGCGGATGCGACCGCGTTCCAGATCGTAGGGCGAGAGCTCGACGAGAACCTTGTCTCCCGGCAGGATGCGAATATAGTTCTGGCGCATCTTGCCCGAAACGTGGGCGAGGACAGACTTCTTCTGGTCCCCGACCGGGATCTCCACGCGGAACATCGCGTTCGGCAGCGCTTCGGTAATCACGCCTTCAACTTCTATTCCGGCCTCTTTGCCGCTCGCGGCCTCTTCCTCTTCGGTCGGCTGCGGGCGCGGGGTCGGCCCGCCTCCGGGTCGCTGCGGACCAACGGGGGGCCGAGGGCCTCCTCCGCCTCCGCCGCGTCGCGGTGGCCCTCCGCCGCCTGGGCGCGGCGGTCCGCCCGGTCTGGGCGGTCCTCCTGGTCGTTTGGGTGGTGGCATTCAGTCTCCGTTCGTCAAAATAGTGGCGCCATCCGGCAGGAGGGCAACCGTATGTTCGAAGTGGGCCGAATATTTTCGGTCCGTCGTCACGATAGTCCAGCGGTCGCTAAGGCTCTTCGTCTCCTTACGACCGGCGTTGACCATAGGTTCGATGGCAAAGGTCATGCCGCACTGCAGCAGATCACCCTTGCCGCGCTGTCCGTAGTTGAACACCTGGGGATCTTCGTGCAGTGACCTGCCGACCCCGTGTCCTGAGAGCTCGCGCACGATCGAGTACCCGTGCGCTTCGACAAACTTCTGTACGGCATAGCCGATATCGCCGGTCCGGTTGCCGGGCTTCGCCTGCGCGATGCCCTTATAGAGCGCCTCTTCGGTCACTTTCAGCAGGCGCTCGACCGACGGCGACACCTTGCCTACCGGAAAGGTCCAGGCGCTGTCACCGATCCAGCCGTCCAGCACGACGCCGCAGTCGACGGTGACGATATCACCCTCTTTCAGAACGCGCCGCCCGGGAATACCGTGAACGACCTCTTCGTTTACCGAAATACAGGTCCAGGCCGGAAAGGGCGGGTGGCCGATGGGCGCATACCCGAGAAAAGGCGAGGTGCCGCCGCTCTCCGAGATGATACGTATCGCGATGTCTTCCAAATCTCCGGTCGTGATGCCCGGAGCGACCGCCGCCTCGGCGGCTTTCAGTACCAGGTGGACGACACGCCCAGCCGCACGTATTTTCTCGATCTCCTCCGGCTTTTTCAGGTAAATCATAATCGTCTCTTCAAAGGCTTCCGGCCTGCGGGGCCGAGGTCGCTTTCATGCGCCCGATCGCTTCCAGAATACGCCCAAACACAGTTTCGGGGTCGTCCATCGCATCGACGGTGGTGAGCATCCCGCGCTGCCGATAGTACTCCATAAGCGGCGTGGTCTTCTCTATATAGACCTCCAGCCGGCGCTTCACCACCTCAGGATCGTCGTCGGCACGGCGCACCAACTGCGTATGGCAGATGTCGCACAGGCCCGCTTGCAGCGGCGGCTGCGTCACGAGATGATAACTCGAACCGTCCACCGGGCAGACCAGACGTCCGCTGAACCGCCCGACGATGTCCGAAATGGGCGCTTTGAGTTCGAGCGCCCCGGTCACCGTTCGGCCTTGCTCCTTCAGGAGCGCCTCCAGGGCATCGGCCTGCGGAATGGTGCGCGGAAAGCCGTCCAGCAGAAACCCCTCTGTGCAGTCCAGCTCCCTCGTGCGCAGTTTTACGGCGCTGATGACGACGTCATCCGGCACATACTCACCCTTCTCGATGCGGTATCGCTGAATGATGCGTCCCAGTTCCGTGCCGCGGGTCACTGCGTCGCGGAACATCGCTCCGGTCGAGATGGTCGGCACCTCATAGTGAAGGGCGATCCGACCCGCCTGCGTTCCCTTGCCGACTCCCGGCGGCCCCAGCAAGACCAGAATCATGGCTGCGCTTCCTCGCACCGAGACGACGTGCGGCTTGCCGGGCTCACATCGCGGTTCCCTGTCCGCTCTTGATAAACCCTTCGTAGTTCCGCATCAGCAGTTGGGCTTCGATCGCCTGCATGGTTTCGATGGCGACGCCTACGATGATCAGCAGCGAGGTGCCTCCGATGAGCGTCACCGACTGGAAGCGCGTAATGTTCGGAACGATATACTGCGCTACGGCGATCAGCGCCAGGAAGAAGGCTCCTGCCAGCGTTATCCGCGAAATCACCCGCTCCAGATACTCGAACGTCGGCTTGCCGGGACGAATACCGGGGATATAGTTGCCGTACTTTTTCAAGTTGTCGGCGATCTCCTGGACATTCATCACGATGGCTGTGTAGAAGTAGGTGAAGACGATGACCAGCAAGGCGTAGAAGATCGTCGAAGGGATGTTCGCGCCAGGATTCATCTGCATCAGGAACTCTTTGACCCGCGCCATAAAGCCGGTCTGAACCGGAATGGCGTTCACGATAGTCGCTGGAAACAACATCAGCGAGATCGCGAAGATGATCGGGATGACGCCTGCCGAGTTCACCTTGATGGGGAAGTAGGAGGAGCCGCCTTGGGTCTGGCTTCTGCCGATAACGCGCTTGGTATGCTGTATAGGAATGCGGCGCGTCCCCTGCGTGATCATGATGATGAACCAGACGGTCGCGACGAAGGCGGCGATCAGGATGATCAGGTTAAACCAGGGAGTGCCAGCACGAAACTGTGCGATGAGGCGGGCGCCCTGCGTGGGCAGGCTGAGCTGGATACCGGCGAAGATGACGAGCGAGATGCCGTTGCCAACGCCTTTCTGGGTGACCTGTTCCCCGATCCAGAGCAGGAACGACGATCCCGCCGTCAGGACGATCCAGATCTCAAGCCTCTGGAAGATGCCGAGATGCGCTCCGTTCTGGCCGAACATGAGCGTGATCCCGACGGCCTGCACGAAGGCCAGCAACACCGTCAGATTACGCGTATATTTGCCGATCTGCTTTCGGCCCGATTCGCCCTCTTTCGAGAGCGCATCGAGTTGTGGCAGAGCGATGGTCATCATCTGCATAATGATGGAGGCGTTGATGTACGGCCCGATGCCCATCGCGAAGATGGACATACGCCGCAGCGCGCCGCCTCCAAAAGCATCGATCAGTTGCAGAATACCCCCGCCACCGTTCTTCAGCATGTTCTGGATAACGGAGTGATCGATTCCGGGAACCGGTATATGCGCTCCCACCGCGAAGACCCCCATCATCCCGAGGACGAAACTGATGCGTCTGCGCAGTTCGGGGATGGACCAGGCTCGAATAATCGCCTCTATCATTGGATTCCCTTTAGCGTTTACGCGCCGCAAGCACTTCGATCGTGCCGCCCGCTGCTTTGAGCTTATCGGTCGCCGTCTCGCTGAATTTCTGCGCGTGAACGGTGAAGCTCTTGGTCACCTCGCCCGTTCCCAGCACTTTGAGTCCGGCATGAAGGTCACGGAGAATGCCCTTCTCGACCAGAAGCTCCGGGGTGATGGTCGCTCCTGCCTCGAAGTTCTCTTCCAGAATGTAGAGGTTGACCAACGCGTAGAACTTCTTGTTGACGGGCTTGAAGCCACGGATCTGCGGCAGACGGCGGTGCAACGGGGTCTGGCCGCCTTCGAAGTTCGGGTTGATCTGGCCGCGGGACTTGTTGCCCTTGTGGCCGCGTGTACTGGTTTTACCATGACCGGAACCGGCGCCACGCCCAACGCGCTTGCGGCGGTGAGTGGAGCCTGCGGCCGGCTGCATATTATGAATACCGATAGACATTTTCTCTCCTAAACCCCGCGCGGCCCTTCCAGGCCGACTCTGCGCGAGGAGCCGCCTCTGCGGGAGAGGCGGCAGCGTCGATAGCGGGGGTTCAGGCCTGATCTTCGATGATCTGCTCGACATGAACAAGATGTCGGATCTTGTGTACCATGCCGCGAATCACCTTATTGTCGTCGTGAAGGCGAACCTGCTGTAGTTTCGTAAAGCCCAGCGAGCGCGCCGTGGCCCGGTGCGAAGCCGCGTAGCCGATGGGGCTTTTGCGCAGCGTAATTTTCAACTTAACCGCCATGTTGCGCCTCCAGTTTACTCATCCAGGGGGCCAGAGCCTCCACCGTGGTGCCGCGCAGACGGGCGACATCTTCTACTCGCTTCAGTTTCTTCAGGGCCGCGATGGTGGCCCAGGCGATATTGACGGAGTTTGAGGAGCCCAGGGACTTGCCCAGAACGTCGTGGACGCCCGCAAGCTCCAGGATGGTGCGCATGCTGCTTCCTGCGACCAGTCCGGTTCCAGGGGAGGCCGGTTTGAGCATGACTTCCGCCGCGCCCTCGGTCACGAACAGTTCGTGCGGCAGCGTGCCGCCGATGATCGGAACCAGAATGATGGCCTTTTTGGCCGCTTCCACGCCCTTGCGAATAGCGTCGGGGATGGCGCGGGCTTTGCCCAGGCCGACACCCACATGACCGTTGCCGTCTCCGACCACGACCAGCGCGCTCCAGCTCATGGTGCGTCCGCCCTTGGTGGTCTTCTGGCACTTATTGGTCTTGATGACCCGCTCTTCCAGGTTCAGCGTATCAGGATTTATCTTCGCCAACGATTGCTCCTTAGAACTTTAGTCCGTTCTCGCGCGCACTGTCAGCGAGAGCCTGTATACGACCATGATATTTGTAGCCACCGCGGTCGAAGACGACGGCGGTGATCCCTATGGACTGGGCGCGCTCGGCGATCATCTTGCCGACCGCTTTGGCGGCATCGACATTGCCACCGGACTTGAGGGCCGTCCGCAGGTCTTTGTCTACCGTCGAAGCGGTGGCCAGGGTGTGTCCGGTCGAATCGTCGATGAGCTGCGCATAAATATGTTGAAGGCTGCGCGATACGTTCAGGCGCGGTCGCGCCGTGGTGCCGATCACCTTGAAGCGGAGCCTGCGGTGTCGCTTTCTGCGAAGCTCTTCCTTCTCTTCAATTCGCATAGTTTTCAGTTTCCTCTCGCGCTGGATTGCCGACCCAACGCTATTCTTGCCGTACCGACGCAAATGCGCGGTACGCAAGGGTTCATTATACCACAGTTAGAGGCCGTTCTTCCACCCCACTCCGGGGAGTGGGGTGGAAAAGACGAACCTACTTCTTACCCTTACCGCCCTTACCGCTGGCCTTGCCCTGCTTGCGGCGCACGGCCTCGCCTTTATAGCGAATGCCTTTGCCCTTGTAGGGTTCGGGTTTGCGGAGCTTGCGAATTTCGGCGGCGGTCTGGCCGACGCGCTCTTTGTCGATGCCGGTGATCGTCACGACCGCATTACGAGACTGCGGGTCGTTGGCGACCGAGAAGGCGATGCCTTCACGGGGCAGGACTTCGATGGAGTGCGAGAAGCCGACGTTGAGCAGCAACGTCTGGCCGACCATCGAGGCACGGAAGCCGACGCCGATGATCTCCAACTGCTTGGTGTATCCGGTCGTCACGCCTTCGACCATATTGGCGACGAGGGTGCGGGTCAGGCCATGCATGGCCCGGTGCTCTTTATTGTCGGTCGGACGGTCCACCGTAAAGGTGCCGCCTTCCTGCTTATAGATCAGTTCCGGGCTGAGGCGACGCACGAGCGTCCCCTTAGGGCCCTTGACCGTCATGGTGCCGTCTTCCGTGGGGGAAACGGTCACATTGGCGGGAACCGTAATCGGTCTTCTTCCAATACGTGACATGGATACTCTCTCCCGTCGTGATCGTGTCCGTCCGTTACCAGACGTAGCACAGGATTTCGCCGCCGACACCCTTTTTGCGGGCTTCGCGGTCGGTCATCAGTCCCTGCGAGGTGGACAGGATAGCGATGCCCAGCCCGCGCAGAACGCGGGGGATCTTCTCTTTGTCGCAGTAGACGCGCAGGCCTGGCTTGCTGATGCGCTTGAGGTCGGTGATGACCTTCTCGCGCTTGATGCCGTACTTGAGCGCGATCTTGATATTGTCCTGCGGCTCCAGCTTGACTACCTCAAAACCTTTGATGAACCCTTCGCGCAACAGGATCTTCGTCACTTCGAGCTTGATGTTCGAGTGCGAGATCTCCAGCGAGTCATGGTTCGCGCGGTTGGCGTTGCGGATACGGGTCAACAGGTCGGCGATAGGATCGGTCGTGTATGCCATTTTCTTTGTTCTCCTACCAGCTCGACTTCGTGACGCCTGGGATCAGCCCCTTGTGCGCCATCTCTCGGAAACAGATTCGGCACAGGCCGAAGCGTCGGATGACGCCCCGCGAACGTCCGCAGACGTTGCAGCGGGTATAAGCGCGAACCGCAAATTTGGGCTTGCGTTTCTGCTTTTCGATCAATGCTTGCTTTGCCAAAAAAGAACCTCCGTCCAGTGTGTATCGGGGCCTCTGCCCCTGTCACGTCCCCGCCCGAACCGAAGTCCGGGCGGACGATCGTGCCAAGAATGTGCGGATACCTAGTGTTCCGCCTCGGTGCGATGGAATAAATTCCTTCGCTAGGGGCCTTCGGCCAAAGGTCCGCCTGCGCGGACACAAAGGCGCTAATTACTACCTTGCCCCTCGTCCGAAGGACGATCCGCCGAAGGCGAGTAGCGAGGGGTGCTAACCCCTTGGCCGCGCCGTTGTGAAACCTAGTGTTCCGCCTCGCGCTCCTTCTTGTGGTTCGCGATGAGAGTCTGCGCGATGTGCGCTGGGACTTCCTCATAGTGGGAAGCCATCGCCGTGAAGCTGCCGCGTCCCCGCGTTATCGAACGCAGGTCTATCGCATAGCGCAGCATCTCGGCCTGCGGCACGGTCGCCTTGAGTCGGGTCTTCCCCGGTCCGGCGTTCTCCGTGCCGACGATGCGTCCCCGTTTGCCGGTGAGATCGCTCATCACGTCTCCCAGCATCCCTTCGGGGATCAAAACTTCGATGTTCAGAATCGGCTCCAGCAGGCTCGGCGCGGCCTTCTCGGTCGCGGCGTGGAAGCCAGCGATGCCCGCCATGATGAAGGCAGCTTCGGACGAGTCCACATCGTGATACGAGCCGTTGTAGCAGGTCACACGCACATCGACCACCGGGTGGCCCGCCAGAGCGCCCGAGGCCATCGCCTGCCGAACCCCCTTCTCGATCGCCGGAAGGTACTGGCGCGGCACCGAGCCACCCACGACCCCATCGACGAAAGCGAAGCCCGCGCCGCGGTTCGGCTCGATACGGAGCCAGCAGTCGCCGAACTGGCCGCGCCCGCCGGTCTGCTTCTTGTGACGGCCCTGCGCTTCGGCCTTCTGCGTCACCGTCTCGCGGAACGGGATCCGCTGATCCACGACTTCGAGGTTCGTCCCGAACTTCTTCAGCCGTTCGATGACGATGGCGAGATGCGTCTCTCCGGCCCCGCAGAGGATCGTCTGCCCTGTTTCGGGATCCCGCCGGAACCGGAAGGCCGGGTCGGAAGCGGCGACGCGCTGCAGCGCCGGTCCCATCTTATCCTCATCCACCTTGGTCTTCGCCACGACCGCCTGCTCGAAGATAGGCTCACCGATCTCGATGGCGTCCAGCACAATCGGTTTCGTCGGATCGCAGAGCGTATCCCCGGTATGGGTGTCGGCCAGCTTCGCCGTCACGCCGATGTCGCCCGCATGAACTTCCGGCGTCGGCTCCTGGCCCTTCCCCCGCGCATAAGACAACTGCCCGATGCGCTCCTCTTTCCCCCGCGTCGTGTTCAGCACCATCGTGCCGCCCTTCAACACGCCGGAGAGGACGCGGAAGTAGTTCAGCGTACCCAGGAAAGGATCGGCTATGGTCTTGAAGACCAGCACGGCGAGCGGCGCGGCATCGTTGGCCTCGCGCTTCTCGGCAGCGCCTGTCTGCGGGTGCTTGCCGTGGATATGCTCGATCTCGACCGGGTTCGGGAACTCGTGCACGATGATGTCGAGCAGATCGGTCATCCCGATGTCTCGCGCCGCGCTACCGCACAGAACGGGGACCACCTTCCCGGCGTCTATCCCCTCGTGCAGGCCGCGTATCACCTCATCATGCGAAAGCGTCTCGCCATTCAAAAACTTTTCGATCAGCTCGTCGTCGCCTTCGGCGGCGGACTCGACCAGCAACTCGCGGTAGCGCATCGCCTCGTCCAGGCATTCCGGCGGAATCTCAGAACATTCGACATCTTTGCCCGCGCCTATGAACGCCTTCATCTCCAGCAGGTCGATGACGCCGACGAACTTCTCGGCGGAGCCGATGGGCAGTTGGAACGGCGCGACAATATTGCCATAGCGGGCACGCAAGGTCTGCACGACCTGCGCGTAGTCGGCGTTCTCCCGATCCATCTTGTTAACGAAAACGGCGCGCGGCAGGTTTCGCGCAGCGGCGAGTTCCCAGGCGTTCTCGAACCCAACCTCGGGTTCGCCCTGCGCGGGCATCACCAGGATAGCAGCCTCGACGACGCTCAGTGCGCTCTGCACTTCGCCGTGGAAATCCAGATAGCCCGGCACATCGACGATGTTGATCTTCGCTCCGTGCCATTCGCAGGGGGCGAGCGCGACATTGATGCTGATGCGCCGTCGCTGCTCCTCCGGATCGAAGTCGCATGTTGATGTGCCATCATCGGTGCAGCCCAGGCGGTCAATCTCGCCGGAGACATAGAGCAGGGCTTCCGCCAGCGATGTCTTTCCGACTCCTTGATGCCCGAACAGCCCGACATTGCGTATCTCCCTGATTCCGTAAGCTTTCATCGGCCTTACTCTCCTCGCCATGATGTGACAATCACGTCGGGCCGCCTCATTGCGACGCGACACGTTGTCCAGTCTCGTGAAGGTTCCTCTTCTCGATCCTGTCGTCGTCGTCGCACCCATCCGAAGCCGAACGAACACGGCGGCGAAGGCAGAGCAAATACAACTCTATTCGGTTGTCAAGATAAACACGGGTAGGCGACCGGAAATCGACCGCCTCCCTTATCATACGCAAACAACGCGGAGGCTACTTCTCGCGGAACGGCATGCCGAACGCTTTGAGGAGCGCGCGGGCCTCGTTGTC
Organism: Chthonomonadales bacterium; assembly: GCA_038217285.1. Lineage (GTDB taxonomy): Bacteria > Armatimonadota > Chthonomonadetes > Chthonomonadales > Chthonomonadaceae > JANXLO01. The sequence continues at coordinate 8,402 of JBBQPO010000045.1, read as the reverse complement.
GGTGGTCGCGGTGGTACAGATGATGATGTCCATACCGCGCACTTTGTCGATCTTATCGTAATCGATTTCCGGGAAGGTCAACTGCTCTTTCATGCCGAGAGCGTAGTTGCCGCGGCCGTCGAAGGAGTTGGGCGACACACCCTGGAAGTCCCGAATACGGGGCAGGGCGATCGAGAGCAGGCGATCCATGAACTCATACATCCGCTCGCCGCGCAGGGTCACTTTGCAGCCGACCCGCGAACCGGCGCGGAGTTTAAAGTTGGAGATCGATTTGCGGGCCAGGGTGATGACCGGCTTCTGCCCGGTGATCATTCCCATATCGCGCACGGCTCCGTCGAGTTCCTTGGCGTCGCCGCCGGTCTGTCCGGCCTTGCCGACACCCATATTGATAACGATCTTGTCGATCTTCGGAACCTGCATGATGTTCTTGTAGCTGAACTGTTTGACCAGGTTCGGAACGATCTCTTGTTGGTAACGCTCTTTGAAACGCGCCATTCGAAAATTTCTCCCTTACACTCTCGCCGATTTCCGACCGGCTGCGGGAATGCTGCAGCGCTCCCCCTTAATCCCCCCGCTTGCGGGGGGAAACCATTCTCCCTCTCCGCTTGCGGGGAGGGCCGGGGTGGGGTCGCTACTCTTAAACTTAGCCATCGATGGATTTGCCGCATTCCGGGTGCTTGCACACACGGTATTTACGGCGGGCCATCTTCTCCTCGCCCTCTTTGTAAGCGTAGCCTACACGGGTAGGACGCTTGCAGGAGGGGCATACCACCATGACCTTGGCCACGAAGAGAGGAGCTTCCTTCTCGAGGCGGCCGCCCTTGATCATGTTGTTGGGGCCGGAGGCTCCAGGAGCACGACTCGGGCGATCCTTGGCGTGCTTGATCATGATGTTCAAGCCCTTGACGATGACCTTGTTCTCCTTCGGCATGGCCTGCAGGATTTCGCCCTGCTTGCCCTTGTCCTTACCGGAGATCACCTCGACGAGGTCGCCCTTCTTGACCTTTAGCTTAACCGGCTCTTCCGGCTTACTGGCTTTCGTATGCGCCATTTTACAGCACCTCCGGGGCCAGGGAGACGATCTTCATGAAGTCGTGTTCCCGCAGTTCGCGGGCGACCGGGCCGAAGATACGGGTCCCTTTCGGTTCCAAGTTGTTCTGGATGACTACGGCTGCGTTGTCGTCGAAGCGCAGCACCGAGCCGTCCGCGCGACGGATCGGATGCTTGGTGCGAACCACCACGCATTTGACCACATCGCTCTTCTTGACCTGCTGGTTGGGCGTTGCGGACTTCACGACGCCGACAATCACATCGCCGACGAAGGCGTAGCGGGTCGCCGAGCCTTTCATGACCCGGATGCACATGATTTCACGCGCACCGGAGTTGTCCGCGCACTTCAAACGGGTATAGGGTTGAATCATCTCTCTACTTAGCCCTCTCGACGATACGCACCACGCGCCATCGCTTCTCTTTGGAGAGCGGTCGCGTCTCCATGATTTCTACGGTATCGCCTTCGCCACAGTTCTGCTCGTCATGCGCCTTGAACTTCGCGGTGCGCCGCATGAACTTACCGTACAGCGGATGCCGCACGCGGGTTTCGACGGCGACAACGACGGTCTTATCCATCTTGTTGCTGACGACGCGTCCGACGCGAAGTTTGCGGCGGCCTCGCTTGGGGTCGGGCTTATCGCCGAAGTTCAGGACATCGACCGGTCGCGGCTCTGCCGGGTCCACCGGGGCGACCGGTTTCTCCGCAGCAGCGGACTTCTTCGCCGCAACAGGCTTCTCCACCACAGCGGGCGTTTCCACTTCGACGGGTTTCTCCGCCACGACAGGCGTTTCCACTTCGGCCGGCTTCTCTACCTCGACGGGCGTTTCCACTTCGACGGGCTTCTCCACCTCAACGGGCGTCTCGGCCACCGGGGTCGGCGCAACCAGGGTCTCTTCTTCGGCAGGCGTCGGATCGGAGACGTTGGCAGGTTTCGGCTCGGTCTCTTCCGGCGTCGCGTTCGAGTTTACAGTTTCCTCAGACATAGACTATTTCGCCTCTCTTTTCGCGGCCAACTCCCGCTCTCGCAGGATGGTCAGGGCGCGGGCGATCTGCTTGCGCGCAGCGCGAATGACCGCCGTGTTCTCCAGTTGTTTCATCGCGTGGCGCTGGCGAAAGCCATAGAGCGCGGCACGCTGCGCGGACACTTCGTGGCGCAGGTCATCGTCGGTCATTTCGCGAAGTTGGGCGCGAATCTGGTTCTGGTTAAGCTCCGCCATCGGTTCCCTCCTCCGAGTCTTCCTCGTTGATTTCCTGAGCTTCGACCTCTTCGACCTCATCGTCGTCGTCGTCATGATCCGACGCAACCGGAGCGGCCTCTCGCAGGACAAATTTGGTATCTATCGGCAGTTTGTGGGAGGCCAGGCGCATCGCTTCGCGCGCCGTCTCTTCACTGACTCCCGCCAGTTCGAACAGAATACGACCGGGCTTGATCACCGCGACCCAGCCATCCGGGGCGCCCTTGCCCGAACCCATGCGGGTTTCGGCAGGCTTCTTGGTGAAGGGCTTATCCGGGAAAATACGGATCCAGATCTTACCGCCGCGCCGAATGTAACGGTTGATGGCGATACGAGCGGCCTCAATCTGATTGGCCGTCATCCAGCACGACTCCAGCGCCTGAAGTCCGAACTGGCCGAAGCTGACCACGGTGCCGCCGGAAGCTTTGCCTCTCCGGTGACCGCGGTGCTGCTTGCGGTGCTTTACACGCTTGGGCATTAACATTACAGAGTAACCTCCATCAGGCATACCGCGCAGGAACGTTGCCTGCCGATACGCCGTTCACTGTCTTTCTCAGACAGTGCGGGAACAGGATAGGCGTGACGGTTTCCGGTCGGAGGCGAAACTGCCTCCCTCCTCACCGTCACGCACACTCACCTGTCGTCGCGCGAGAGATCCCGCACGAAGACAATCTTTTCGGCTGTCAGGCTGCGGGAGGAGCGCCGCCGCCCTCCGGCGGGCGCGGAGGACGAGGTCCCCCTGCGGGCGGGCCGCCTGCAGGACGACCACCACCACCACCGCTGTAACCGCCGCCGCCACCGCCTGCAGGTCGGCCACCACCGCCGCCACCGCCGCTGTAGCTTCCGCCGCCGCTGTAACCGCCGCCGCCACCTGCGGGTCGGCCACCGCCGCCACCGCCGCCACTATAGCCACCACCACCACCACCGCCGCTATAGCCACCGCCGCCGCCACCGGGGCCACGACCACCGCCGCCGCCACCGCGACCGCCGCGATCACCGCCGCCGCCGCGTCCGCCGCGATCTGCACCGCCGCCACGACCGCCGCGTCCGCTATCCGAACGCTCGCCGGAACGGTCCGGGCGACCGTCGCCGCGCATATTGCGGGGCGGTTCGGCCTCGCTGACGCGGGAATGGCCCGGCAGAATATCACCCTTATAGATCCAGACCTTGATGCCGATGTGGCCGTAGGTCGTCAGCGCTTCCGCGAAACCGTAGTCGATGTCGGCTCGCAGGGTGTGCAGGGGAATTTTGCCCTGGCGGTCCTGCTCTTTACGCGCCATCTCGGCTCCGGCCAGTCGCCCGGAACACATGATGCGAATACCGCGCACGCCCAGCTTCATCGCCCGCAAAATCGCCTGACGCATGGCCCGCTTGTAGGCGATACGTTTTTCGATCTGCTGCGCGATGGACTCGGCGACCAACTGACCGTCCATATCGGGATGGCGGATCTCCTGGACATTGACCATGACCTGCTTTTTGGTCATCTTTTCCAGGGCGTTCTTCAGGACATCGATGCCCTTGCCCTGGCGTCCGATGATGATACCGGGTTTGGCCGTGAATAGGGTCGCCTTGACGCGGTTGCCCGCGCGCTCGATCTCTATGCGAGAGATGGCCGCCTGCGAAAGCCGGGGCGCATCTTTCTCGTCGCCTTTTTTGACGAACTTCTGGAATTCGTCCTTCTTGATGGCGCGTCGAATCTGATAGTCCTCATAGAGGGCGGCGGCGAACTGACGTTTCGGCAGATACCAGGTGCTGTCCGGGTTGCGGATGACGCCGATCCGAAATCCGATAGGATGTACTTTTTGTCCCAACTCGTTTTCCTCTCAAAGCCGCGTCGGCGGCTATTTCGTCTCCGCAGTGTCGGTAGCTTCGGCATGCGTTGCCGCCTTCGTCTCTGCAACAACAGGTGTTTCCAGCGCTGTCTCTGCGACCACGGGAGTCTCCACCGGGGTTGTCGTTTCGGTCGGGGTCTCTGCGACCGGCACAACCGGGGTCGTCTCTTCCGCAGCGACCGCAGACTTCGTCTTCTCCGCTTTGGCAGCGGGCGCAGACGTCTTCGGTTTCGCGGTGCGGGCGGCTGGGGTGCGGGTTGCGGCAGCCTTCTTCGGCTTTTTGGGCTTCGGTTCGGACTCTTGTACGATGACCGTGATGTGGCTCATGCGCTTCAGGATGCGATAGGCGCGGCCCTGGGCACGCGGCTGAACGCGCTTCATGCGGGGGCCTTCATCGACGCGGGCCTCGACCAGTTTCAGCAGGTTCGGGTCCAGGTTATGGTTGTTGGCCGCGTTGGCGACCGCCGAGGCCAGGACCTTGGAGATGTAGCCAGCCGCACGATTCGGGATGAAGCGCAGGAAGGCCAGTGCGTCCTGAGCGTAGCGTCCGCGTACGGCGTCCATCACCAGGCGGGCTTTACGCGGCGGAACGCGAATGAACTTGGCGATCGCCTGAGCCTGATTCGCCTCGACCTTGCGTCCGCGGTTCTTTTTGCGGTTTTCGCGATGTTCGCGTGGACGCTCGAGCGTCTCCGCAACAGTATCTTGTGCCATGTCGTCTGCGTCCTCTGCTATTTGATCCCGGAGCGGCGTTCGATCTGTTGACCGGCGTGACCGCGGAAGGTACGGGTAAAGGCGAACTCGCCGAGCTTATGCCCGACCATGTTCTCCGTGATGAAGATCGGAATATGTTTGCGCCCGTCGTGTACGAGCATCGTATGTCCGATGAAGTCCGGGAAGATGGTAGAGCGACGTGACCAAGTCTTGATGGCCTTTTTCTCGTTCCGTGCATTCATCCCGCGAATTTTTTCGAGCAGTTTGGGGTCGGCGTACGGCCCCTTTTTCAGTGAACGTCCCATCGTTATCTCCAGAAGGAGGGGCTGCGAACCACCGGCATTCAACTAAGAGGAGGGATCCCCTGTCGGCTGTCTGCCTGCGGTTCGCGGCCCTCTGCCTCCTATTTCGCGCCGCGCCTGCGGACGATGAACTTGTCGGTGCGTTTGTTGTGGCGGGTTTTGAAGCCCAGCGCCGGCTTGCCCCAGGGCGTGGCCGGACCTTTGCGGCGACCGATGGGGCTCTGCGCCTCACCACCACCGTGCGGGTGATCACGCGGGGTCATGGCAATACCGCGAACATGGCCCTTGATACCACGCCAGCGAGAGGCGCCGGCTTTACCCAGTTTCTCGTTCTCATGCTCCGGGTTGCCGACCTGACCGATGGTCGCGTGGCAGGTGAGCAGAATGAGTCGGGTTTCACCGGAAGGCAGACGGATCTGCGCGTACTTGCCCTCTTTCGCCATCAACTGCGCGCCCGCTCCGGCGGAGCGGACCAACTGTCCGCCCTTGCCGAGGTGCAGTTCGATGTTGTGGATCGTCGTACCGACGGGAATGGCGCGGATCGGCAGGCTGTTGCCGGGCCGGATATCGGCGGTGTCACTGGCGATGATATTGTCGCCCTCTTTGAGGCCGATGGGCGTCAGGATGTACCGCTTCTCCCCATCCTCATACTCTACGAGAGAGATACGGCAGGTGCGGTTGGGATCGTATTCGATCGTCAGGACTTTGGCGGGAACGTCGTACTTGTTCCGTTTGAAGTCGATGATGCGATACATCCGCTTGTTGCCGCCGCCGTGGAAGCGATGGGTGATGCGGCCCTTGTTGTTACGTCCGCCGGTGCGTTTGATCGGCGACATCAGCGCCTTATGCGGATCGACGGCCTGGTTCTTGCCCGGCTTCTTCGTCAGCTCCTCATAAGTCGCGATGGCGCGGAAGCGTCGTCCGGGGCCGGTAGGTTTGAATTTTCGGATAGGCATTGTGTTAGATTCCCTCGAACAGCGTCAGCGGCTTATCCGTCGTGACGATGGCCTTTTTCCAGTTCGGGGAGTAGCCCGCCTTGCCTTTGCCGAGGGCGCGACGCTTCTTGCCCTTGACGTGCAGTGTATTGACGGCGAGGACATGAACTCCCTGCTCGGCGTAGATAGCTTCGACCGCGTGGGCGATCTCAATCTTGTTCGCGTCCGGCTTGACGCGGAAATGAAACTTATTGTACGCGGCCTGATCCGTGCTTTTTTCGGTCAGCAGGGGCCGTTCGATGATCATGTGCGGATCTCTCATGCCGCTACCTCCTCGGTCTTTTGCTGCGGCGTTGCGCCCGCTTCGTCGTCGGTCTGCTTGGGCATCCAGACGGCCTCGATCTTCGCAACGGCATCCCGGACAAGCACAATTTTATGGGCGACCAGCGTATCGCGTACCGAGAAGTTCGGTGCGAACCGCAGCTCCACGTTCTGAAGGTTATTGATGGACTTCAGCAGCGTTTCATTGTGCTCGGGAATGATGATCAGGACACGCTTGGTCTCGCCCAGGCCCAGGGCCTTGAGAAGCTCGACCGCGCTCTTGGTCTTGATAGCGTCGAACGCCAGCGCGTCCAGCCCGATCACGGCGCCTTCCGACACCTTGCCGGAAAGAACGGAGCGCATCGCGCCGCGCCGCATCTTCACGGGGAACGCCTTGCGATGGTCCCGCGGGGTGGGGCCGCCGACGACGCCGCCCTTTCTCCATTGGGGAGCGCGGATCGTTCCCTGGCGGGCGCGTCCGGTTCCCTTCTGTTTCCAGGGTTTGCGTCCGCCGCCGCGCACTTCTGCGCGGGTCTTGGTGGAGTGGGTGCCCTGCCGATAATTTGCCTCTTCGGTCACGATAGCCTGATGTACGAGCGACTCGTTGTAGTCTACGCCGAAGATCGCATCAGGCAGGTCCAGGGTTCCGAGGTCTGCACCTGCGGAGTTTTTAAGGGGAATACTTGCCATGTCTGTGAGTCTCCTAGCGCTGCTTCAGTCGCTGTATGGTGAGCATGCCGCCGTTGGCGCCGGGGACGGCTCCCTCGATCAGCAGCAGATTGCGCTCCGTGTCTATGCGGACGATTCGCAGACCGCGCACACTCACCTGCTTGTTGCCCATCTGTCCGGGCTTGCGGGTGCCTTTAAAGGTGCGGGCCGCGTCGGTCGCGCCGCTGGACTGCGGTTTGCGGTGAATCATGGAGCCGTGGGTCATGTCGCCGCCGTGGAAGTGGAATCGCTTCACGACGCCGGCAAAACCTTTACCCTTCGAGATGCCGGTCACTTTGACGCGCTGGCCTACCTCGAAGATATCGCACTTGATTGCATCGCCGAGCTTGTAGTCGCCGAGGTCCTCCGCGCGGATCTCCTGAAGGTGGCGCAGCGGTTCGACGCCAGCCTTATTGAAATGCCCCGTTTCCGGTTTGTTGACAAGTCGGGGACGGATCTCGCCGAACCCCACCTGGACAGCCACGTAGCCGTCGCTTTCAACACTTTTGAGCTGCGTGACAATGCAGGGGCCTGCTTCTATCACGGAAACCGGCACCACTTCGCCCCGGTCGTTGAAGACCTGGGTCATGCCGATTTTCTTGCCCAGAATTGTGTCTACCACGTTCTTCTCCTAATAGGTAACTAAACTAGAGTTTGATCTCGATGTCCACGCCGCTCGGAAGGTCGAGGCGCATCAGCGCATCGATCGTCTTGGGGCCCGGGTCGAGAATGTCGATCAGGCGCTTGTGTGTGCGCTGTTCAAAATGCTCCATGGACTCTTTGTCGATCGTCGGTCCACGGTTGACGCAGAAGATCGCCTTGTCGGTCGGCAACAGGACCGGGCCAGCGACCCGAGCGCCTGTGCGCTTTGCAGTGTCCACGATTTTTTCCGCAGACTGGTCCAGAATACGGTGGTCGAACGCCCGAAGGCGAATGCGCACCTTATTCTGTCGTGTTGGAGTAGCCATTCGTATCCTCTCTGGCAGGTTAGCACAAACAGAGTAGAGGCCGATCTTCGGGGGTTAGACCGACGACCGGCTTCTCGGTTTTTACACTATTCGAGCACTTTGGTGACAACGCCTGCGCCGACCGTTTTTCCGCCTTCGCGAACGGCAAAGCGCAGACCCTCTTCCATCGCGATAGGCTGGATCAGCTCGCCCGTGATGCGAATGTTATCGCCGGGCATCACCATCTCCACCCCTTCGGGCAGGTTCATCTTCCCCGTCACGTCCGTCGTGCGGAAGAAGAACTGCGGCGTGTAGCCCGCAAAGAAAGGAGTATGACGACCCCCCTCTTCCTTTGTC